>NZ_JAWJTG010000059.1:0-24773 GCF_032911605.1 Stenotrophomonas mexicanensis | reverse complement strand
GGGGGCGTGAGCGCCATGGATGGCGCGACCGAGCCTCCATGGACGGATTCACGGCGTCCCCCGCAACCGGACCCACCTCGCCATCCCACGGATAGCCAGCTGTTGCTTCGGCTGTTGCCGTTGCATTGAGCAGGTGCAGGGCGCAGCCCTGCAAAAGAAAACTCCCTATCTCATGGCCACTGCATCTCGCCCTTGGCCACCTTCGCACTCAACTCCAGCGACGCCACGCCCGCCAGCTTCGGGTAGCGCGCCTGCATCGCCTTCACCAGCGCCGCACTGTCTTCCGCCTTTGCCGCCTCAACATCGAACGCACGGATGTAGTCCGCGGTGAAGCGCAGCGCACTGGCATCCAGTGCCGCGCCCGGCGCGTAGTGCCCCGGCACCACCACCTTCGGCTTCAGTGCCTGCAGCCGCTGCAGGGTCTGCAGCCAGTCGGCATGTGACTTCGGCGTCTGCGTATCGGCCATCCACACGTGTTCGCCCGCCACCACCGGAATGCCACCGACGATCGCGCGCAGCGACGGCACCCACAGCACCGTGCGGTCCGGCGTCGGCCCATCCAGGCCGATCAGTGGCAGGCGCTGGCCTTCCAGCTGCAGGGCATCGCCGTCCAGCACCTGCGGCACCACGATGCGCGCCGGCACGTCGGCACCCATCTTCGGCCCCCAATAGGCCAGCTTGCCAGCCTCGGTCTGCTGGATGTGGGCAACGGTCTGCGCAGTGGCGACGATGCGCGCCTGCGGGAACGCGTCCTGCAGCGTGGCCAGGCCGAAGTAGTAGTCCGGATCGCCGTGGCTGATGTAGATGGTGGTCAGCTGCTTGCCGCTGGCGCGGATCAGCTCGACCAGCTTGCGCGCGTCGCTGGCACCAAACTGCGCATTGACCAGGATCGCGTCGTGGCGGCCTTCAATCAGCACCGAGGACACCGAGAACATCGCCTGCGGGCCGGGATGGAAGGTCTGCAGGTGCAGCTGGGATTTCGTGGCCGTGGCCGGCGCTGCGGCGGCCGGCGCGGCGAGCAGTGGCGCACTGGTGAAGCTGGCGGCCAGGGCGAGGGGAAGCAGCAGGGCAGCGGTACGCATGGGGCATTCCTTGTGGCGGACGGCGAGCCGAGCGTGGGCCTGGCTCACAGGTGGGTAGCGCCGGGCCATGCCCGGCGGCCTGGCATCAGTACGCCGCAGTGATGATCTGCTTCGGGTACTGGTGCGCTTCCAGCTCGGCGACGAACGCCGCGCCGTAGTCGGCGTAGCTGATGCGGCTGTGGCCGCTGGCGTCGGCCAGGAACGCCTTGGGCTGTACGCGGTACTGGCCGCGCTCTTCACCCGGGCCGATTTCGGCGGCCGGCGAGAAGAAGGTCCAGTCCAGGTCATCCACTGCCTGCAGGCGGTTGAACGCCTCACGGTGGGCCAGTGCGTACGGCTTGTAGGCCTCCGGGAAGGTGGGGGTATCGACCAGCTGCACGCCGGGTGCGACTTCCAGGCTGCCGGCGCCACCGACCACCACCAGGCGCGGTACACCGGCCTTGCGTGCGGCGGCGGCCAGCTGCGCGGCGATCTCGCCGACGCGGCCGATGTCATCGCCCGGGCGCGGGCCGTAGGCACTGGCCAGCACGTCGTGGCCGGTGATGGCGGCAACCAGCGCGTCCTGGTCATCCAGCGAGGCGATCACCGGATGGGCACCGGCCAGCTCGGCCGGGAGGTCCTGCGCGCTGCGCACGATGACAGTGAGTTCGTGGCCGCGGGCCAGCGCGTGGCGGGCGATCTGGCGGCCGATGTTGCCGGTGGAACCAACGAGGGCGATTTTCATGGCATGACTCCGTGGGGCGGTGTGGGGTGGGAATGGGGCCACTCTAGGCTGCTGCAGTTGCTCGAAAAACAGCGTATAACGCGCTTGTTTGTTGCATGGATCGAGCATATGGACCGATTGACCGCCATGACCGTGTTCGTCGAGGTGGCCGAGCGCGGCAGCCTCACCGCCGCCGCCGAGGTGCTGGACATGTCGCGGGCGATGGTCAGCCGCTACCTGGCCGAGGTCGAGAGCTGGCTGGGCGCTCGCCTGCTGCACCGGACCACGCGCCGGGTCAGCCTGACCGGCCCCGGTGAGGCGGCGCTGGCGCGCTTCCGGCAGATGCTGGCGATCGGCGAAGAACTGCAGGGCGAGCTGGCCAGTGATGATCCCGAGCCGCACGGTACGCTGCGGGTGACCGCCAGCGTCTCGTTCGGGCAGAGCCACCTGGCGCGGGCGGTGGCCGGCTTCGTGGCGCGCCACCCAGCGGCACGCATCGAGCTGCTGCTGGTCGACCGCACCGTGAACCTGGTGGAGGAGCGGGTGGACCTCGCCGTGCGTATTGCGCGCCAGATCGATCCCAGCCTGATCGCACGGCGGCTGGCCACCTGCCGCTCGGTGTTGTGCGCGACGCCGTCCTACCTGCAGGCACGCGGTACGCCTACCGCACCCGAGCACCTGGCCGCGCACAACTGCCTGACCCATCACTACGTCGGCAAGAGCCTGTGGCAGCTGCACCGCGATGGGCGTTCGCTGTCGGTGGCGGTGGGTGGCAACATCAGTGCCAACGAGGCCTCGCTGCTGCTGGAGGCGGTGCGCGCCGGTGCCGGCATCGCCATGCTGCCGACCTACCAGGTGGCGCCGTTGCTGCGCAGCGGTGAGCTGATCGAACTGCTGCCCGAATTCAGCCTGGACGAACTCGGCATTCATGCCGTGTACGCGTCACGGCGCCAGCAGCCCGCTATCATGCGGCGATTCCTGGATTTCCTGGGCGAGTGTTTCGCCAGCCCGGCCTTCCAGGATCTGGATTGGCGCCCACCGGGCAAGGAGAACTCATGAACCATGGACAGGCCTTGATCGACCACAACCGTGCTGCCTGGGACCGCCAGGCCAGCGAAGTGCGCGAATGGTCGCGCCCGGTGGAAAGTTCAACGATTGCCGCCGCGCGCGAAGGCCGCTGGCAGGTGCACTTGACGCCCCGCGCATTGCCACTGGACTGGATGGGCGATGTACGCGGCCGCCGCATCCTGTGCCTGGCCTCTGGCGGTGGCCAGCAGGCACCGGTGCTGGCGGCGGCCGGCGCAGACGTCACCGTGTTCGATCTCTCCGACGGGCAGCTGGAACAGGACCGCAGGGTCGCCGCGCGCGATGGCCTGCAGCTGCGCACCGTGCAGGGCGACATGCGCGATCTGCACGTGTTTGCCAACGACAGTTTCGATGTGGTGTTCCACCCGATCTCGAACCTGTACGTGCCTGATGTGCGCCCGGTGTGGACCGAGTGCCGCCGCGTGCTGGCACGCGATGGCATGCTGATGGCCAGCTTCTACAACCCGGTGCTGTTCGTTGGCGCGCGCGATCCGCAGCTGGATGCACAAGGTCTGATCCGGCCACAGTACGCCATTCCCTATTCGGACCTGGAAGACCTGGCGCCGGCCGAGCGCGAGGCGAAGCTGGCACGGGGTGACGCGCTGACCTTCGGCCACAGCCTGACCGAACTGATCGGTGGTCAGCTCGATGCCGGCTTCATCATCGATCGCTTCATGGAAGACTGGCAGCCGCAGCCGCGATTCCTGATCGATCGCTATCTGCCCACCTTCCTGGCGACCCGCGCGCGCCGGATCGGCTGAGGCGGATCGGCGCAAAAACCAGCGACGTACAATGGACGGCCCCACGTCATGCAGGTGCCGTCCCTTGTCGTATCCCTATCCGCTGGTCGTGTTCGACCTTGATGGCACGCTGGTCGACAGCGCAGCTGATATCGCCGAAGCACTGAACCGCACGCTGGAGGACATTGGTGAGGCACGCGTGCCGGAAACCACGGTGCTGGGTTGGATCGGCGACGGTGTGCGCCGCCTGGTCGAGCAGGCCGTGCATGCCGCCGGTCGCGAGGTCGACCTGGCCGAAGTGATGCCGGTGTTCATGGTGCACTACCGTGAGTGCCTGCTGCGCAGCCCGCGCCTGTTCGACGGCGTGGCCGAAGCGCTGGCACAGCTGCGGGAACGCGCGGTGCCGCTGGCGATCTGCACCAACAAGCCCGAAGCGCTGGTGCCACCGCTGCTGCAGCATCTGGGCATCGGTGATGCGTTCGCGCTGGTGCTGGGTGGCGACTCCCTGCCGCAGCGCAAGCCCAGTGGTGAACCGCTGCGGCATATCGCTGCGCACTTCGGGCTGCCGGTCGATGCCTGCCTGATGGTCGGTGATTCGTTGACCGATTACCGCGCCGCCGAAGATGCAGGCATGCCGATCGCACTGGTGCGTTACGGCTATCCGCGTGGCCTGGACCTGGCAACCGCGCGTGCGGTGGCGGTGATCGACGACCTGCGTGAGTTGCCGGGGTTGCAGGGCTGATGCAACGGACATCCCTGGTCGCCGGCCGGTAACCCGGGCTGACGCAATGGGTAGTGCCGGCCGCTGGCCGGCAATCCCGGGCCGACGCATTGGGTAGTGCCGGCCGCTGGCCGGCAACCCGGGATGCGCTGCCGAAGGTCATGATGTTGCCGGCCAGCAGCCGGCACTACCATGACCGTCGCGGTCACTTCGGCTGGTAACGCACGCTCAGCTGGTACTCGCGGCCCGGCTGGTTGAACCACGCCACGGTTTCATACTTGCGGTCGAATACGTTGGCGGCGCGCGCCAGCAGCGACCACGACGGCGTCAGCGCGTACTCGGCGCGCAGGTCCAGCGTGCCGTAGCCGCCAACCTTCACCGAGTTGCTGGCGTTGTCATAGCGCTTGCCCGCACCCTGCACGGTCAGGCCGGCGCGGACGTCACCGAAGCGGCGGTCGACGTCCAGGCGCGCGGTCTGCTGCGCACGGCGCGGCAGCCAGTTGTCGAACTGGGTGCTGCCGTGGGTGCGGTTGCGCGGGTCGGTGTAGCTCAGCTGCGCGTTGATGTCGAAGCCGGCCAACAGCACGCCACCGGTCAGCTCGGCACCACGGATGCGCGCCTTCTCCACCTGCTGCATCTTCATCGTGGACGCATCGTAGGTGATCAGGTCATCGATGCGGGTCTCGTACACATCCAGGCCCCAATGCCAGCCCTGGCCCTGCTGCGAAACACCGAGATTGGCGCTCTTGGACTTCTCCGGGTTCAACGTCGGCACGCCGCTCCACGGGTCGTACAGGTCGCTGAAGGTCGGCGCCTTGAACGCGGTGCCGTAGCTGGCGTTGACGCGCAGGCCGTGGTCCAGCTGCATCGCCCAGCCGAGACGGCCGGTGGCGTGATTGCCGAACTGCTGGTTGTCGTCGTTGCGTGCGCTGGCCTGCAGCTGGTGGCGGCCGAAGCGGCCTTGGTACTGCACGAACACACCGGTGTTGCGGCGGCTGTCGACGAGGTAGCCCGCGCTGCTGCCGTCCAGGTTGTCTTCGCTCCAATCCACACCTGCACTCAGCAGCTGGCCCTCGGCCACGCCGAAGTCGCCCTGCAGCGAGGCGCTGTCACGATGGGTCTGGGCGCTGCCGAACACCCCCGGTGCGCCGAAGTTGTCCGACTCGTTGTCACTGCGGCCGACGTTGGCAGTGAATGCCAGGCGTTCAGACGGGGTGTAGCGCACTTTGCCAGCGTGCACCTGCTGGCGGGTTTCCGAATAGTTGTAGTAACCGTCGTAGTGGTTCTTGCCGTCGGCGCGCAGTGCGCTGCCTTCCACGGTCCACTGGTCGTTGAAGCTGTAGCCGCCGCGCAGGCTCTTGGACAGGTTGCGGTAGCCGTCGCGGTCGTGCTCATCGGCAAAGCAGCCCGCGGTGAACACCGAGGCGGAGCCGCGGCAGGCATCGATGCCGTCGGAATGCTGGTAGGCGATGTCGGCGCCGAACCAGCCGCGTTCGGTGCCACCGCCGATGCCGCCGCTGGCTTCGCGCAGGCCGTTGCTGCCACCGCCGAGCTGGAAGTGCGGAGCGAAATCGCCCTGGTTGCGGCGGGTGAAGATCTGGATCACGCCACCAATGGCGTCGGCACCGTACAGGCTGGACTGCGGGCCGCGTACGATTTCCACGCGTTCGATCTGCGCCAGTGGCAGGTCCTGGTACATGGCCAGGCCGAGGTCGGCACTGTTGATACGCACGCCATCCACCAGCACCACGGTGTGGCCCGAGTTGGTGCCGCGCAGGAACAGCGAGCTCTGCTTGCCGAGGCCGCCGGAGTTGGTCAGGTTGATGCCGGCGCGGCCGCGCAGCAGTTCCTGCAGCGACGTGGCTTGGCTGGATTCGATCTGCGCGCGGTCGATCACCTGGGCCGGCGCGATGCTGTCCTGCAGGGCGATCGGGGTGCGGGTGGCGGTAACCAGGATCTGGTCGAGCGCGGTGGTGTCATCGGCGGCCTGGGCCAGCGCGGGCAGGGCGGCCAGCACGGCCAGGGACAGCATTCGGAACTGCAGCTTCATGGGGGACTCCAGGTGCCACGCACGCCCGCGTGGCGAAGGGGAGGAGCCGCGAAGGCAGGCATGCGCCGACGCCGCAGCGCAGGCTGCGGTCATCCAGCGCCATGCCCACCGCATCGCGACCTGAGGCTTCCTGGCCGGTCTCCGGGCTTGCCGCCGGGTGGCGCGAGGCCACCGTCCAGGCGCCTTCCCATGCCTGCGGCACAGTGGCGTTGTTGCCTGGAACTGACGTGCTTACCGTTGCGGGGGCAGCGCCGGCCTGGCGTGGAATCACGCGTCACCGGCTTCCCGTTTCAACCTGCCGGCCGTGGCCGCAGGTCACCTGGAAGTGCGCGCAGTCTACGGCATCGCAGGCGGCCCGTAGCGTCGAGCCTGCTCGACTGCCTTTGCTGTGCCCTTAGAATGGTCCCTCGATCCCGTGGTGCCGTTGCCGATGTCCGCCCGTTTTCCACTTTTCCCGCGTTGCCTGTACAGGACGCACGCATGATCCTCGACCTGGTCCGCCATGCCGGAAACGGTCGCGATGAGTTCCTCGATGGCCGCAGTGATCCACCGCAGCTGGCCCGCCTGCCGCAGGAACTGGTCGACGCTTACGCTGCGCAGCCGTGGGAGCGGGTGATCAGTTCGCCGCGGCTGCGTTCGCTGCACACGGCAATGGCCCTGGCCACGCCGCGCGGGCTGGACGTGGAAGCGGACGAGGAATGGGAAGAGCTGGATTTCGGCGAGTGGGACGGGCAGTCGCTGTTCGATCTGCCGGAGGACGCGCTGGCCGCCTTCCATGCCGACCCGCATGCATTCCCGCCGCCGAACGGCGAAAGCTGGGGCCACTTCGAACGTCGCATCGCGCGCGCGCTGGATCGCCTGCTTGATGATGACGATCCGGTGCCGACGCTGGTGGTCAGCCACGGCGGCCCGTTGCGCATGGTGTTGTCGCAGGTCTGTGGCCTGCCGATGTCGCTGTGCTGGGCCCTGCGTATTGACCACGGCACACGCCTGCGGGTGTGGCTGGAGCGCGGCGAGGTCGGGCTGGTGGGCGAACTGCTGGAGCTGCAGCAGCCCTGACCGCACTCGCCGGGCATGACCCGACGTTACCGATCCCGCATCACAGTGGTAGTGCCGGCCGCTGGCCGGCATCCCCAGGAACGCGGAGGCCTCAATCCTCGTCCGCGCGCTCGGCCACGCTGTCCTCAGCGTCGTCGTCAGCATCGAAGCGCTGCTCATGCACCGGGCCCGAAGCGGGGCCGGCCGCCTTCAGCGGATGCGCAGCGATGCGCGCTTCGTAATCCTGCACCAGCGCCTCACGCTGCGGCTCGCTCAGTTCCTGCCAATGGCAGTCCAGCAACGCGCCTTCCAGTGAATAGAGCAGGTTCAGGCTGGGCTTGAAGCCGGCGCGCTTGACCTTGACGAAGGCACCGACCGCGCCGATCGCAACCAGATCCTCGCGGCTGCGCAGGCCAACCTGACGCAGCCACGCCGCACTCTTCGGGCCGATGTTGCGCAGCTTCGGTGCGCTCATCCCAGCGCCTCGACGAACACGCGGGCGATGGCTTCCAGGCCGGCTTGGTCGTCGGCATCGAAGCGGCCGACTTTCGGGCTGTCGATGTCGAACACGCCGATCAGTTCATCGCCGCGCAGCAACGGCACCACCAGCTCCGAGCGCGAGGCCGAATCGCAGGCGATATGGCCGGGGAAGGCATCGACGTCCTCCACGCGCTGGGTCACGCGCTGGCTGGCGGCGGCACCGCACACGCCCTTGTCCAGCGGGATGCGCACGCAGGCCGGCAGGCCCTGGAACGGGCCGACCACCAGTTCCTTGCCGTCGTACAGGTAGAAGCCCACCCAGTTCAGGTCGGGCAGAGCGTGATAGACCAGTGCGGAGAGGTTGGCCGCGTTGGCGATGCGGTCGGACTCGGCGTAGACCAGGCCGCGGGCCTGTTCCAGCAGCTGGGCGTATTGTTCCGGCTTGCTGCCGGTGAGCGAGGCATTGGCGAACATGCCCGCAGTCTAGCAAGCACGCCGGGCCGGCGATAATGCACGCTCTGTTGCCCCGCCGGAGCTTATCGATGCCGTTGCCCGCCACGCTGCCGCCTGCCCTGTTCGTCACCGGCACCGATACCGAGATCGGTAAGACCGCGGCCAGCACCGCGCTGCTGCATGCACTGCGCCGGCGCGACCTGCGCGCAGTCGGCATGAAGCCGGTGGCCAGTGGCAGTGAAGATCTGGGGCAGGGCCTGCGCAACGAGGACGCGCTGGCGCTGCAGGCGGCCAGTTGGCCGGTGCCGGACTATGCCGACCTGAATCCGTACGCGCTGCGGCAACCGCTGGCGCCGGAGCTGGCCGCTGCCGAGGATGGCGTGCAGGTGGAACTGGCACCGATCGTGGCCGCGTTCGAACGTCTGCGTGCGCAGGCCGATGTCGTGGTGGTGGAGGGTGTTGGCGGTTGGCTGGCGCCGGTCTCGACCACGCTGGACCAGCTTGACCTGGTGCGTGCATTGCATCTGCCGGTAGTACTTGTGGTGGGCATGCGGCTGGGCTGTGTCAACCATGCGCGGCTGACCGCGCAGTCGCTGCAGGCCAGCGGCGTGGAGTGCCTGGGCTGGATCGGCAACCACATCGACCCGGTGATGCAGCGCCAGGATGAGAACATCGCGACGTTGCAGCAGCGCCTGCCGATGCCGTGCTGGGGGCGGCTGCCGTATCTGCCGGGAGCGGATGGCGAAGCACTGAGCGCGTACCTGCTCGAGTGACCCTGGGTAGTGCCGGCCGCTGGCCGGCAACTGCATCCACCCGGCGATCCCGAGGTTGCCGGCCAGCGACCGGCGTTACCGTGCCGCAGCCGCCAGCTCCTTCGCGATCGCACCGAGCCGCTCAACCGCACCGATGAAGCGCGCATCCAGCGTCTGGCAGCACGACAGCCGCAGGCAGTGGCGATAACGCGCACCACGCGAATACACCTGGCCGGGCATGAACACGATGTCCTCTACCAGCGCACGTTCGAACAGCTCACGCGTATCCACGCCCGGCAGTTCGAGCCACAGCAGGAAGCCGCCTTGCGGCTCGGTGGCACGGGTGCCGGCCGGGAAGTGTTCGGCCACCAGCTGGCGCAGCCGTCCCACCTGTTCGCGGTACAGCCGGCGCATGCGGTGCAGGTGGTGTTCGTAGCTGCCTGCTTCCAGATACGCCGCCACCGCATCGCCCAGCAGCTGCGGTTCGCCACCGGTGGACTGGAACTTGAGCAGCGCGATGCGCTCGGCGAAGCGGCCGCCATCCAGCCAGCCGATACGGTAATCCGGCGCCAGTGTCTTGGAGAACCCACCGACCACCATCACCCAGCCATCGCGATCGAAGGCCTTCAGCAAGGGCGCCGGCGGCTCGCAGAACTGCAGCTCGGCGTACACCGCATCCTCGATCAGCGGCAGTTGCCGTGCGTTGACCAGTTCGGCCAGGCGTTGCTTGGCGGGTGTCGGCATGGTGCAGCCCAGCGGATTGTGCACGGTGGGCATCACCACCAGTGCGGCCAGCGGCGTGTGCTCCAGCAGCGCATCCAATGCGTCGACATCCAGCCCGTGCTGCGGGTGGGTGGGCAGCTCGATGGCCTGCAGGCCGAGGTTGGCCAGCAAGGGGTAGAGGTTGAAGTAGGACGGCGCCTCGATGCCGACCGCGTCGCCGGGCTGGGTGACCGCGCGCAACGCCAGCTGCAGGGCCTCCATCGCGCCGTGGGTCAGCAGCAGCCGCTCGCTATGGGTGTGCAGGCCCATGCGTGGACCGCGACGCACGATCTGCGCCAGCAGCCTGGGGGAGCCGTTCGGGCGCGCGTAGGTTTCCACTGTCTGCTGGCCGTGCCGCAGCACCTGCGCGGTATGCCGGGCCAGCTGCGCGCCCGGATAGAACTGGCGCCCGCGCGGACCGGCGAAGGCGAGGTCGATCACACCGGGGCGGCGCTGTGCTTCCAGCACGCGCGCCATCAGCACCTGCTGCAGTGGTGCGGTGGGTGCGGACGGGGTATCACGCAGCGAACGCTCTGGCACCGACAATCGCGGCGCCACCTCGAAGCCGGCCTTGGGCCGCGGAATGACCAGGCCGGCGTCCTCCAGCTGGCGATAGGCCGCGATCACCGTGTTCAGGCTGAGCCTTCGCTGCAGGGCCATCTGCCGCAGTGAAGGCAGGCGGCTGCCGACCGGGAGACGTCCGCCGTGGATGGCTTCGGCCAGTTCATCGGACAGCCGTTGGTAGCGGGGTGGGATCATCGCGCTCTGGTTATCTGTATCCATCGAACTTCCCGCCATCTGGTGCTGTACCCATGATGATGGCGAGCCTAGCATGTCGTTGTCGGACGGGCCTGATCGGGGCACGGCCGATACTTCCCAAGCGCACGGCTGGATGGCCGTGCGTCTTTTTTTGGAGGTGGTACCGGCCGCTGGCCGGCGATCCCCAGATCCGCAGGAGCCGGCCAGCGGCCGGCACTACCCGGGTCGTTACCGCATCGGCACCAGTGCCGCGTCGCGCCGGTACAGCGCCGGGAACTGCTTGCCCAGAGCCGCCAGCTTCGGTGCGTCGTAGTAGCGGATGTAGGCCGCCTGCGGGTAGTTGGTCATGTAGTTCTGGTGGTAGCTCTCGGCCGGGTAGAAGTGCTGGCCGCTGACCAGCTGGGTGACGATCGGTGCGCGGTAGCTGCCGGCCTGGCCGAGCTGGGCGATGTAGGCGCGGCTGGCCGCCTGCTGGCGTGCGTCATCACTGAAGATCGCCGAGCGGTACTGGCTGCCGTGGTCCGGTCCCTGTCGATTGAGCTGGGTCGGATCGTGCACCACCGAGAAGAACACCTGCATCAGCTGGCCATAGCTGACCTGGCGCGGGTCGTAGTCGATCTTCACCGCCTCGGCATGACCGGTCTGGCCACCGCTGACGCGCTCATAGCGCGCATTGGCCGCGCTACCACCGATGTAGCCGGACACCGCATTGCTCACGCCTTTGACGTGCTGGAACACGCCCTGCACGCCCCAGAAGCAACCGCCGGCGAACACCACGCTGGCATGGGTGGCGTCATCGCGGAACGCGGCGTCGCCGCTGGGCGCCGGTAGTGCCTTGGCCTGCGCGCTGGCTTCCAGCGGTGCCGCGACCGCGCCGTGATCGACCAGCAGCACGCCGGCGATCAAAGCGGTGGCCACCAGGCCGGCGACACCGGCGGCGACGCCCTGTTCAAAGGAGAGTTTCATCATGTCCTCCCGTTTCAACCAAAGGTGAAGGCATAGGCCTGCACGCCCGCATCGAGAAATTCGATCTCGAAGCGATGCGGGCCGACCGCGCCGCGCTGGCGCACCAGCTGGTACAGGCGGTGTTCGTTGACCACGCCGCTGCCATCGGCGCCGACATCGCTGCCGGCATCGGCGGCGGGCAGCGGCTTGCCATCCAGCCAGACGCGGAAGCGCACTGGCTTGCCGTCCTCGTTCGGTGCCAGCACCAGGTGCAGGTCACGTGCGTGGAACTGGAAGGCGATGCGGCCACCGGCCTGCTGCAGCTGTGCGGCCTCGTCGGTGACGGTCCAGCGCCCGGACAGTCCCCATTGGTTCAACGCCAGAGTGGTGGGCAGCGTGTAGTCGAACGCGGTGTCGCTGCGCTGCCCGCCGGGCGAGGCGAACTGCTCGGCGCGGGCGTGGCCCAGGTAGGTTTCCGGCGAACGCAGGTTGCCCATGTCGGCCTGCACGGCCACGCCCTTCAGGTCGGCGGCAGCGGGATCGGCCGGTGGTGGCAGGTTGGTCTGCCCGGCTTCGGTCAGCAGGCGACGGATCATCTGTTCCGAGCGCGCATAGTTGCCCTCGCCGAACTGATGGCCGCGGATGTTGCCCTGCGCGTCGACGAAGTACTGTGCCGGCCAGTAGCGGTTGTTGAAGGCGCGCCAGATCGTGTACTGGTTGTCGAGCACCACCGGGTACTCGACCTTCAGCTGCTGCACCGCCTTCATCACATTGCTCGGGTTGCGTTCGAAGGCGAACTCCGGCGTGTGCACGCCGAGCACCACCAGCCCATGGTCACGGTAGCGACGTTCCCATTCGTGCACGAACGGCATCGCGCGCAGGCAGTTGATGCAGGAGTACGTCCAGAAATCGACCAGCACCACCTTGCCGCGCAGCTGCTGTGCACTCAGCGGCGGGCTGTTGAGCCAGCCGGTGGCACCATCCAGCGCGGGCAGGGCGCCTTCCACCGGCAGCGGTGCATCGGCACCTGCATTGGCGCCGGCCATCATCATCATCGGCGGTGCCGCCGGCTGCGCGCCGGGCACTGCGTCCAGCAGGCTTTGCTCGATGCGCGCGGTGCTGACCGTGGACAGGCGGGTCAGCAGGCCGGTATCCCAGCCGAGGCCGATCGCCACGACGGCCAGCAGCGCGGCTACACCCAGCACCTTGCGCAGGACATCGCCGAGGCCGAGCCGCGCCTGCAGCGCACGGAACACGCGGCCGCCGACCCACACCGCCAGCGCCAGCGCGGTGATCGCACCCGATGCATAGGCAAGCAGCAGGGTGCTGGTACCGACGCTGGCGCCATGCAGGGCAGCACCGGTCAGCACCAGGCCGAGGATCGGCCCGGCGCACGGTGCCCACAGCAGGCCGGTGGCGATGCCGATCAACAGCGAGGTCCATGCGCCGCCATGCCCAGCAGCATCAGCGGCATCGGCACGCGCGCTCAGGCGTGCACCCACACGCTGGAACGGCGCCAGCAGATGGTCGGCCAGCCGCGGCCAGAGCAGCGCGACCGCGAACAACGCCATCAGCAGCAGGGCGATCCAGCGTCCAACCTGGTTGGCCTGCGCCACCCATTGGCTGCCCACCGCAGCCAGGCTGGCGACCACGGTGAAGGTGAGCGCCATGCCCAGCAGCAACGGCAGCGTGCTGCGCAGGAACGGGCGATCGGCACGCGCGAACACGAACGGCAGCACCGGCAGGATGCAGGGGCTGAGCAGGGTCAGCGCGCCCCCCAGATAGGCAAGCAGCAACAGCAGCATCGTCAGGCTCCGGAAGCAGGGGAAGAACCGACCGGCACCCGCCAGCCGTCGGCAGTGCCAGCAGGGGCACCGGGAACGAACACCATCGCCGCACCGTTCATGCAGTAGCGCAGCCCGGTCGGGCGTGGCCCATCGTTGAACACATGGCCGAGATGGCCGCCGCAGCGGCGGCAATGCACCTCCACCCGCAGCATCCCGAAGGTGACGTCGCGGTCTTCGCCGATGGCGTTGTGCAGCGGTGCCCAGAAGCTGGGCCAGCCGGTGCCGCTCTCGAACTTGGTGGACGAGGAGAACAGCGGCAGTGCACAGCCGGCGCAGGCGAAGGTGCCCTGGCGATGTTCCTTGTTGAGCGGGCTGCTGTACGGGCGCTCGGTGGCCTGCTGGCGCAGCACCGCGTACTGCGCCGGGGTCAGTTGCTGGCGCCACTGCGCATCGCTGTGCATGACCTCGAACTGTCGCGACGGACGCGCTTCGGCGGCGGCCGGGGCGGCGCGGCTGCAGGCCCCCAGGCCGAGCAGGCCGGCGGCGGTGGCAACACCGCCCAGGCCCAGCAGATGGCGGCGGGAGAGGGACATGGCGGACTCCGGGAAGGGGCGACGGGGCCATGCTGCGCCCGCCCGGGTCAACGAATCCTCACGCAGGATTCAATTTTTCGTGAGGTATCGGCGGCCGTCCCGCGCCACAATGCAGCCAGCTTCCCCACTGGCCCGAGCTGCCAATGTCCACCAAACGCGTGCTGATCGTTGAAGACGATGCCCACATCGCCGACCTGCTGCGCATGCATCTGGGCGATGAGGGCTACGACGTCGCCCATGCCGCCAGTGGCGACGCCGGCCTGCGCCTGCTCGAGCAGGACGGCCCATGGGATGCGCTGGTGCTGGACGTGATGCTGCCCGGCGTGGACGGGCTGCAGGTGTGCCAGCGCGCACGCGCGATGGCGCGCTACGTGCCGATCATCATCATCAGTGCACGTGGCAGCGAAACCCAGCGCATCGTTGGCCTGGAGCTGGGCGCGGACGACTACCTGGCGAAACCCTTCTCGATGCCGGAACTGGTGGCACGGGTACGCGCGCTGCTGCGCCGCGCCGAGGCGATGGCGCAGAGCGCGCGCATCGATGCCGGCGCGATCGAGCTGGGCGGGCTGCAGCTGGATCCGGTCGCGCGCACCGCGTCGGTGGATGGCAATGCGCTGGAGCTGACGCCGCGCGAATTTGATCTGCTGCTGTTCTTCGCCCGTCATCCGGACCAGGTGTTCGCGCGCATGGAACTGCTCAACCAGGTCTGGGGCTACCAGCACGATGGTTACGAGCACACGGTCAACACCCATATCAACCGCCTGCGCAGCAAGATCGAGCCGGACCCGGCCAACCCGCGGCGGCTGCTGACGGTGTGGGGCCGCGGCTACAAGCTGGTCGACCCGGCCGGGGCGGCGGCATGATCAAGCCCAATCTATGGCAGAAGCTGGCGGCGGTGATCGCCGCGCTGATGCTGATGTGCTGCATGGCGTTGCTGGCACTGCAGATGCGCGCCAACACCCGCCATGAGCAGGAAGTGGTGCAGCGGCTGTCGCTGGGCCTGGCCGAACACATCGCCCAACGCAGCGAACTGATGGACACCAGCGGCATGCGCGATGCGGCGGTGCGCGCGCTGTTCGGTCAGTTGATGGCGGTCAATCCCAGCGTCGAGGTCTACCTGCTGGACGACCAGGGCCGCATCCTCGGTCACGATGCGCCCAGTGGCCATCTGGTGCGAAACAAGGTGGACGTGGCACCGCTGCGCCGCCTGCTGGCTGGTGCGCCACTGCCGATCCTCGGCGATGACCCGCGCAGCGCCGATGGCCGCAAGGTGTTCAGTGCTGCACCGTTGATCGTGCAGGGCCGCCAGGCCGGTTATGTGTACGTGGTGCTGGTGGGCGAACACCGGCAGATGCTCGCCGACGATCTCGCCGCCGGCAGCCAATGGAACACCACATGGTGGTCAGTCGTGCTGGTGGGGGGCCTCGGCCTGTTTGCCGGGCTGGTGGCGTTCTACTGGGTGACGCGTCCGCTGCGGCGCCTGACCCGACGCATCCAGGCGTTCGACATCGACGCGCCGACCCCACTGCCGCCGCCGGAGCCACTGCGGCCCGGTGAGCGCGATGAACTGGTGATCCTGGAACACGCGCATGCGCAGATGGCGCAGCGCCTGGGGGAGCAATGGCAGCAGTTGCGCCAGCAGGACCTGCAGCGGCGCGAACTGGTGGCCAACATCTCGCATGATCTGCGCACGCCGTTGTCGTCGCTGCACGGCTACCTGGAAACGCTGGCGCTGAAGGACGCCACGCTGTCCCCGGACGAGCGCCGCCGTTACCTCGGTATCGCGCTGGCGCAGAGCGCCAAGGTTGGTCGGCTGGCGCGCGCGCTGTTCGAGCTGGCGCGGCTGGAGCATGGCGAAGTGCGTCTGGAGTGGGAAGTGTTCGCGCTGCCGGAACTGCTGCAGGACGTACTGCAGAAGTTCGAGCTGGCCGCGCAGGCGCGCAACCAGCGCCTGCACTCTGAGTTCCCGCCCGGCCTGCCGCTGGTACGCGCCGACCTGGGCCTGGTCGAGCGCGTGCTGACCAACCTGCTCGACAATGCATTGCGGCACGCACCGGAAGGTGGCCGGATCGAAGTGTGCCTGCGTGCGACCGCGGACAGCATCGAAGTGAGCGTGGCCGATGATGGTCCCGGCGTGGCAGCGGCGCTGCGTGCTCAGTTGTTCCAGGCGCCGGCCGCGCTGGGCGCACGGCGTGGCGAGAACGGTGGGCTTGGCCTGCTGATCGTGCAGCGGATCGTGCAGCTGCATGGCCGCCGTATCGAACTGCGTGACAGTGAGCGTGGCGCGCTGTTCGTGTTCGCGTTGCCGCGCGCGGAGCCGGCGGCCTAGCAGGCCGCCTCGCTCTCCACGGCACCGCCGCTTTCCAGCGGCAGGTGCAGGCGGATGCAGGCACCGCCCAGCTCCGAATCGGTCACTTCAACGTGGCCGCCATGCTTGTCGGCCACCACCTGCACCAGCGCCAGGCCGAGGCCGAAACCGGGGCTGCCCGGGTCCAGCCGCACATAGGGTTGCAGCACCTGGCCGCGCAGTTCGGGCGCGATGCCGGGGCCGTCGTCCTCCACCTGCAGGCACAGCCAGCCATCGTTGACCGTGCTGGCGATACGGATCTGCCGCCGTGCGTAACGCAGGGCATTGCCGAGCAGGTTGCGCAGCGCCAGTTCCAGCATATGCCGGTTGACGTTGACCAGGCCTGCTGGCGACAGCGCCTGCTGTACCGGCAGCGGCAGCGGTGCGAACTGGGCCACCACGCCACGGACCAGCGCGGCCAGCTGCAGGCGCTGGCGGGTCAGCTGATGGCAGCGGCCCAGCGCGGCGTACTCGACGCCGGCATCGGTGAGGTGCTGCAGGCGATCGACGTCGGTGCGCAGGCCACCCAGCGCATCGCGCTGGATCTCGTCGAGTGCGGTGTCCTCCAGGTCGGCCAGGCCGAAGCGCATCCGCGCCAACGGCGTGCGCACTTCATGCGCGACCGCCTGCGCCAGCACGCGCTGGCTCTCCAGCAGCTGCTGCAGCTGCTCGGCCATGTGGTTGAAGGCATTGGCCAGCGGCCGCACCAGCGCGGTGCCGGCACGCGGCGCACGCGTATCCAGCTGGCCGTCGCGCATCTGCCGCGCCGCCTGCGCCAGCTGCGACACATCGCGCCACAGGCGGTAGACCATTACATACATCGGCAGCGCCACGGCCACCATCAGGATCAGCAGCAGGATCGCCACGCCGGACACTTCGCTGTCCTGCCAGCCTTCCTCAGGCAACGCTTCATCCAGTGGCCCCAGCATCACGGCATAGCCGCTGTCGCCGATCCGCTGCAGGCTGCGCATGTGTTCCAGGTCGATCTGCACACGGCCGTTGTTGAACGGCGGTCGCTGGCTGGCCGACAGCGCCTTCTCCGCCTCGGCCAGCGGCACCATCCGCAGGGCATAGGCGAAGTCGGCGTCGAGCCCTCGTGCCAGCGCCGGCCACTGGTCACGTGGTGTTTCCGCGAAGCGTTGCTGCAGCAGCGCATGGGTGCCACGCATCTCGGCCAGCAGGCTGGCTTCGGTGCGGTCTTCCAGCAGCGCATCCCAGGCCCACAGGCCCAGCACGATCAGCAGCAGGTGGGCGACCAGGAAGCCGATGCCGTAGCGCAGGAAGTGGAAGGCGTGGCCGCGCATCGCCGAGTGCGTGCGCTTCATCCCCATGCCGAGCGGCTGAACAGGTAGCCGCGTCCACGGACGGTCTTGATCCGCTCCGGTTGTTCAGGGTTGTCGCCCAGCTTGCGGCGCAGGCGCGAGATGCGCGCATCGATCGAACGGTCCAGGCCGTCAAAGGCGATGCCACGCAGGCCGCGCAGCAGCGCATCGCGGTCCAGGATCTGGCCGGCGTTGCTGGCCAGCAGGAACAGCAGGTCGAACTCGGCCGTGGTCAGCTCCAGCAGGCCGCCCTGCAGGTGCACGTTGCGGGTGGACGGGTCGATGTTCAGCTCGCCGAAGCGCAGGCTGCCGTCGCGCGGTTCGACCCGGCGATGGCGGCGCAGGTGGGCACGCAGGCGGGCGAGCAGCACCCGCGGTTCGATGGGTTTACCGATGTAATCGTCGGCCCCCAGCTCCAGTCCCAGCACCTGGTCGATGTTGTCGGTGCGGGCGGTCAGCACACAGATGATGCCGTCATAGTGGGGCCGGATCTGCCGACACACTTCGAAACCATCCTGGTCGGGCAGGCCGACATCGAGCAGGACCAGGGCCGGCTTCTCGGCCAGGATCCGGGCCACCGCGCGCTCACCACTGCGCTCATGGGCCACCTGATAGCCATGCCGCTGCAGATAGTCGCTGACCATCGTACCCAGGCGGGCATCGTCTTCAACCAGTACGATATCCAGCATTTTCAAGGCCTCCGTGGGCGCAAACGTACCGCCACGGCACGAGCGCGGCGATGCTATCCCAGCCTGCGGGCCGCCCGGGTCCCGGGGGCGGGCGCCATTCAGCCGGGGTTGCTGGCGCTCGGGCCGGGCCTCAGGCCTGGCAACAACTTGGCGTCCAGCATAGCTTGTTGCCGTTACAAAACGTTACCTTCGTGATACGTCTGGTGACCATCGCTGACAGCAAAGCGACTGACGCGGGGCAGGTGTGGCGCCGAGCATGGAGTCTCCTCCGCTCCGCGTGCCGTTCCCATGTCGCTCGCCGCCCCCTGCCTGCTGAACCCGTCCCGCCGCTGCCGCTGCGGAGGTGCCCGATGAGTGGCGTGGTCGGGGCCTGGCTGCCGCCCGCCGAGGACGAACACCTGCTGCAGCAGCTGGCGCCGATGCTGCGCGCCCTGCAGCAGCGTGGCCGGGGCCGCATCGGTTACTGGACCGACGCCGAGGCCGGCCTCGCGCTGGGCCATTGCCGGGCGCCGACCGATACCCCGCTGCAGCCCTTGAGCTCGGACTGCGGCCGTTACGTGCTGTGCCTGGACGGCCGCCTGTACAACCGGGCCGACCTACAGGCGCAGCTGCGCGAGCTGCCACGCAGCTGCAGTGACGCCCGGCTGCTGCTGCAGGCGATCGTTGAATGGGGCGTAGAGCGGGCGCTGTCGCGCATCGAGGGCGCGTTCGGTTTCAGTGTGTGGGACCGCGAATCGCGTGAGTTGTGGCTGGCGCGTGATCCGGTTGGCGAGCGGCCGCTGTATTACGGCTGGTTCCAGGGCCAGTTCCTGTTCGCCTCGGAAATGAAGGCGCTGCAGGCCTTCGCCGGCTTCGCGCCGAGCATCGACCAGGATGCGCTGAGCCTGCTGCTGCGCCACGACTATGTGCCGGCGCCGCACACCATCTACCGGGGCATCCACAAGCTGGTGGCCGGCGCGGTGCTGCGCGTCGATCTGGATGACCACGCTGCCGGCGGTTCCAGCCAGGCGGCGGAAGGGGGCGCGCGCTACTGGTGTGCACGCGATGCGATGCAGAGTGCGCTGCAGGAACCCCTGCAGCCGGCGCCCAGCCTGGAACAGGCCACCGACCAGCTGGAAGTGGTTTTGCAGAAGGCGATCGCGGCACGCATGCATTCGCCGCTGGCCTGCGGTGCGTTCCTGTCCGGCGGCACCGACTCGTCGCTGGTGACCGCGATGATGCAGGCGCAGTCGACGCTGCCGATCGAGGCCTGGACGGTCGGCTTCGACGATCCCGGCCATGACGAAAGCGATTGGGCCTCGCAGGTCGCTCGCCACCTGGGTGTGCAGCACCATCTGCACCGCATGGATGCGCGCCAGGGCCTGGACCTCCTGCAGCGCCTGCCGCAGGTCTGGTGCGAGCCCTTCGCCGATGCCTCGCAGCTGCCGACCCTGCTGGCCAGTGAACTGCTGGGCGCGCGCAAGCCGGTGGCGCTGACCGGCGACGGTGGCGATGAACTGTTCTTCGGTCATCCCAGCTATGGCCGCGCACTGCGCAATGCACGCCTGTGCGGTGGCTTGCCGGACTGGGTGCGTGACTTGGCGCGGCGCAGTGGCAACCGCATGAACGTCGAGCGTGGCCGCCTGGGCGGTTGGCGTGCGCTGGTGGCCGAGGTTGCCGCCAACGATGTGGAAGGGCATTACCTGCAACGTGTCACCCGCTGGCGGCAGCCGGCGCAGGTGGTGCTGGGCGCACGTGAGCCGATGACGATCTTCCAGCAGCAGGACACCGCGCTGCCGGCCGAGGCGCGCATCCAGCTGTTGGATTTCCGCATGGATCTGGCCGAGGGCATCCTCGCCAAGGTCGATCGTGCCGGCATGGCGGCGGGCGTGGAAACCCGCGCGCCGCTGCTGGACATGGAGGTGGTGCGCCTGGCCTGGCGCCTGCCGCAGCATTTGAAATACCACGACGGCGAGCACAAGCGGATCCTCAAGCACCTGCTGGCGCGTTACCTGCCGGAACCGCTGGTGTACCGCCCCAAGCGCGGCTTCGGCCCGCCGATGGCACGTTGGTTGGCGGGCCCGCTGCGCGATTGGGCGGAGGCGCTGCTGGACCCGCAGCTGTTGCGCAACCAGGGGTGTTTCGATGTTGCGCGCGTGCGCGCTATCTGGGAGGCGTTCCTGCGTGGCGAGCGCAAGTGGCACACGCACCTGTGGAACGTGCTGATGTTCCAGGCGTGGCACCAGCATTGGCACGGTGGTCGCGGGCGCTGAGCCGTTCTGCATCGCGTGTGGCGGGTTCAATCTGTGCGGCGCAGGGCGGATGCCCTTGCGTGCGAATGTCCTCCGGCGCCGGCCTGTGGCCGTCACCTCCCCCTTTACTTCGCACGCAAGGGCATCCGCCCTGCGTTCGGAGTTCGTCGGCGCCTCCTTGAAAGTCGCCCGCGCGCGTTGCGCTCTCCTCACCGCACGCCGAGCCTCGTCGGGGTGGGCAGGGGTCTGGGCAAAGTAAAGGAGGAGGTGACGGCCAACGGCCGGCGCCGGGGGACATTTGCCCAGCCCCCTGCCTGCCCCGGCGGGGCCCCTCAGCTCGCAGGGAATCCAGGCGAAGAAGCGCTCTTCAATCCAAACGCCAGGCAAAAAAAGACCCGGCAGAGGGAGGGGTCTGCCGGGTCCGGATTGCGTGGGGGGAGGGACCCACGCAATGAGCGTTGCGTCGCGTCAGTGGTTGTTCGCGTCCGCCGTTGATTCGTTGTAGCCCTGCACCAGTTCGGACCAGGCCTTGCTGGCCTGCAGGCTGAGACCGACCACGTCCTGCTGGGCCTGGCCCAGCCGCTGCAGGTTGTCCTGCCACAGCTGTGCGCCCTTGTTGAGCACCCCGGCCGCGTCGTCACTGCGGGCCAGCTCGCCGAGCCAGCCGCCGGTCGCGGTCAGGTTGCGCTCCATCGCCTTCAGCTGCACCCCGAACATGCTTTCCGCGTTCTCCAACGCCAACCGGTTCGCACGCGTTGCCGCGGCGGCGAGCTGGCGGGTGGCATCACTGAAGCGATCGCTGAAGGCGGTGGCCATGGGGGCATCAGGGAGTGGCTTGATGCAGTGCAGCATACGCCGTTGATGCGGCAATGCAACAAAAATAACAAAGGCGCCCACGGCGCCTTTGAAACACCTTTCAGATCAATGGGTTGATCAGGCCGTCGGGCCGCGGTAACGGCAACCCGAGGTGCAGGTTTCGTGCACGGTGATCTCGCTCAGCGCCGGCAGGCTCGGCTTGAGCTCGTTCCAGATCCACACCGCCAGGTTCTCGCTGGTCGGGTTCTCCAGGCCGGGGATGTCATTGAGGTAGTGATGGTCCAGGCGGTCGTAGATCGGCTGGAAGGCCGCCTTCACGTCGCCGAAGTCCATGATCCAGCCGGTCTGCGCACCCGGCTCGCCCTCGACCTTCAGTTCCACCCGGAACGAGTGGCCGTGCAGGCGCGCGCACTTGTGCCCCGGCGGCACGTTGGGGAGGCGGTGCGCCGCCTCGAGCATGAAGACTTTGAAGATTTCCATGGCGCGATTGTACGCCGCAGGTGGCCGGCCATCCTGAGCGGTTGTTGGACTTTTGTGAAGTAACTGTTTCCATCCGCATGAAGAGATGATAGTTTCTCTTATATCCGTATGAAGAGATGTTATTGGCCGGGACCCGGCCAGGCATGGACTACTGCGGAACTACGTCGCCCTTTCCACCTCCCCCACATCGTCATGCCCAAGCACACCCTGCTCGTGGCGGCCCTGGCCGTCGCTCTGGCCGCGCCTTTGTCCGCCGCCGCCGAAACCTCCGCCGACGCCAGTGGCGAAGCCAGCACCCTGGCCGCCGTGCGCGTCACCGGTTCCAACATCAAGCGCACCGATACCGAGGCCTCCAACCCAGTGCAGGTGATCGGCCGCCAGCAGCTGGAACAGACCGGCAAGGCCACCGTGGCCGATGTGCTGCGCTCGATCTCGGCCAATACCGGCAACGCCAGCAACGAAACCACCAACAACGGTTGGGCCTCCGGCTCGGCCGGTATTGGCCTGCGTGGCCTGTCGCAGAAGAACACGCTGGTGCTCCTCAATGGCCGCCGCCTGGCCAACTACGGCTTCCCGGCCGGTGGCCTGTCCGACACCTTCGTCGATCTCAACGCGCTGCCGCTGGTCGCGGTCGAGCGCATTGAAGTGCTCAAGGATGGCGCCTCGGCGGTCTACGGCTCCGACGCCGTGGCCGGTGTGGTCAACATCATCACCCGGCAGAACTTCGAAGGCGCCGAGATCGGCGGCAGCTTCGGCGGCGCCGACCAGGGCGGCCTGCACGAGCAGAACCTGAAGTTCGTCGGCGGCCTGGGTGATCTGGACACCGATGGCTACAACATCCTCTTCAGCCTGCAGGGCTACAACCGCGAACGCCTGGATCAGGACGAACGCAACCTGACAAAGAGCGGCATCTACACCGACAAGCCCGGCGGCCGCTGGAACGGCTGGTCGGCCAAGGGCGCGCGCTACCTGGTCAACGGCGTGTCGGTGCCGATGCTCGATGCCAACGGCAACTGCCCGACCGGTACCACCCGTGTTGCCAGCGCGCCGATCGACGGCCTGGCCGGTGATACCTGCGGTTTCAATCAGGCGCCGTTCACCACGCTGATTCCCTCGACCAAGCGCTACCAGGCCTATGCCAACGGCACCTTCCGCCTGAACGACAATGTCGAAGCCTTCGGCGAAGTGCTGTACAGCCAGATCAAGAGCACCGCGTGGTTTGGCAGCAGCCCGTTCTTCACTCTGGAAAGTGGCCGCTTCGCCTTGAACGCGGACAGTGGCCTGGCCGAGCCGGTGTCGTCGCTGCTGCCGGCCAACAATCCGTACAACCCGTACGGCCGTGCAATTCCGATCGAATACACCTTCTTCGACCTGGGCGGCACGCTCAAGACCAACCGCTCCACCGCCTACCGCGGCGTATTCGGCCTGCGTGGCACCACCGCGAAGTGGGACTGGGAAGTGGCCGCGTTCGGCGCGCGCAGCAGCGAGCGTGAGAGTGTCTCTGGCGGTTTCGCCAACCGCTGGGCGCTGGCCGATGCGCTGGCAACGGGCAGCTACAACCTGCTGAACCCGGCCGCCACCCCGCAGTCGGTGCGCGACTCGATCAACATCGCCACGCTGCGTCCGGCCGAGTCCAAGCTGCAGGGCATCGATGCGAAGATTTCCGGCAGCCTGGGCCATACCTGGGCCGGCGAGATCGGCTTCGCCGCCGGTGCCGAGTGGCGCCGCGAGAAGCTCGATTCCAACAACCCGTGGCAGATCGACGCAGGCCTGCAGGTGCGCCCGGCCATCGCCGAAGTGCACGGCAAGCGCCAGGTCAGTGCGGCCTACGCCGAAGTGAACGTGCCGCTGGCATCGACGCTGGAGCTGTCCGCTGCCGCGCGCGCCGATCACTACGATGATTTCGGCGATGCGTTCTCGCCGAAGATCGGCCTGCGCTGGCAGCCGCTCGACTTCCTGCTGGTGCGTGCCTCCGCCTCGAAGGGCTTCCGTGCGCCGTCGCTGTCGGAGAACTCCAACAGCACCAGCATCGCCTACGGCAGCGTGGTCGATCCGCGTGATCCGGACGTGCCGGGCTCGCGCCAGAACCCGACCTTCTTCACCGTCGGCAACAACGAACTGAAGCCCGAGCGCACCAAGAGCGTGAACTTCGGCGTGGTGCTGTCGCCGTGGGCCAACACCAACCTGAGCGTGGACTACTACCGTATCCAGCTGGACAACCTGGTCGGCACCAACAACACCCAGACCCTGGTCAACGACAATGTCGCCGGTGCCGTGCAGCGCGATGAGCGTGGCAAGCTGCAGGCGGTCTACAACCGCTACCAGAACCTGAGCGAGTTGAAGACCTCGGGCATCGATGTCGAGCTGCGCCAGCGCATCCCGACCGCTGCGTTCGGTGACTTCACCGTGTCCTCGGCCTACACCCACGTGCGCGACTACCGTCGCCCGACCGTGGTCGGCGGCCCACTGGTGGACTACGCCGGCAGCAACCTGGGCGCAACCCTGCCCAAGGACAAGGCCACCACCACGCTGGACTGGAAGTACGGCGACTTCAACGCAGCCGTGACCTGGTACTACACCAGCAGCTACCGCCAGGAAGCCAGCACCGCCGCCAAGGCCGTGCAGCAGCGTGTCGACAGCTACAGCCAGTACGACCTGTACCTGGCCTACACCGGCATCGACAAGCTGACCGTGTACGCCAAGGTGCAGAACCTGGCCGACAAGACGCCGCCGTACGACGCCTCGTTCCCGGGCATCCGCGCGCCGTACGACTTCAGCCAGTACGACCTGCGTGGCCGCTACTTCACGCTGGGCTTCGATTACCGCTTCTGATCCATCCGCCGCGGCCGGTCACCTGAAGCTGTCTCAAATACACATCTCCGAGCCCACGAGACCGACAAGGATATCTCGTATGCCGTCTTCTGCTTGAAAAAAAAA
>NZ_JAWJTG010000058.1:0-25011 GCF_032911605.1 Stenotrophomonas mexicanensis | reverse complement strand
TGTCGAAGGCGGGGTGGGTCCGGTTGCGGGGGCGTGAGCCGCATGGATGCGGCGATCGAGCCTCCATGGACGGATTCACGGCGTCCCCCGCAACCGGACCCACCCCGCCATCCCACGGGAACCCCGCTTTTGCTTTGGCAGTTGCCGTTGCCTTGGCTTCGGCGGGTGCCGGGCGCCGCCCGGCCAAAGCCCTTCCCCCGCTTCCGGTACAATGTCGGGCCCGTTTCCCAACTACGGTTCCCCGGACATGATGGTCCTCGAGGGCGCGCCCGCCCTGTCGCCGTTCCGCCGCGAACGTCTTGAATCCCGCCTGCAGTCCATCGCTCCCTCCCTGCGCATCAGCGGTGCCTGGCACGTCTACTTCGTGCAGCCCGAAGGCAGCGCCGCCCCCGACCTGACCACCCTGTGCCGCATCCTCGAAGCGGCGCCGCAGGCCGAAGCCGTGGCCGACGGCGCGGTCAGCCGCATCGTGGTGCCGCGCCTGGGCACGCTGTCGCCGTGGTCGAGCAAGGCCACCGAACTGGTCCGTGGTGCCGGCCAGCCGGTCAGCCGGGTCGAACGTGGCCTGCGCATCGACGTGCAGGGCTGGCCGGCCGATGCCGCCGCCCAGCAGGCGCTGGTCAAGGCGCTGCACGACCCGATGACGCAGTCGGTGCTGGAGACCGTGGAACAGGGCCAGGCGCTGTTCTCGGCGCCGGCCCGCGGTGAACTGGAACGCGTGCCGGTGGACCAGCTGGAGGCTGCCAACCAGCGCCTCGGCCTGGCCATGGCCCAGGACGAGATCGACTACCTGCGCGAACGCTTCACCGCGCTCGGCCGCGCGCCGTCCGACGTCGAGCTGATGATGTTCGCGCAGGCCAATTCCGAGCACTGCCGCCACAAGATCTTCAACGCCAGCTGGACCATCGACGGCCAGGAACAGGACCGTTCGCTGTTCCGGATGATCAAGAACACCCACCAGCAGACCCCGCAGCACACGCTCAGCGCGTACAGCGACAACGCCGCGGTGATCGAAGGCCATCCGGCGTCGCGTTACCGCCCGGATCCGGCCAGCGGCGAATACCGCCGCGAGCCGCAGGTGCCCAGCGCGTTCCAGATCAAGGTGGAAACGCATAACCATCCGACCGCGATCGCGCCGTTCCCGGGTGCCTCGACCGGCAACGGTGGCGAGATCCGCGACGAAGGCGCGACCGGCCGCGGCGGCAAGCCGAAGGCGGGCCTGTCCGGGTTCTCGGTCTCGCACCTGCGCATTCCCGAGCTGCCGCAGCCGTGGGAAGCGCCACGCGCGCTGAACCCGCGCATGGCACCGGCGCTGGAAATCATGACCGACGGCCCGCTCGGCGGCGCAGCGTTCAACAACGAGTTCGGCCGCCCGAACCTGCTCGGCTACTTCCGCAGCTTCGAGCTGCCGGAAGGCGCCGATCTGGTGCGCGCGTACGACAAGCCGATCATGCTGGCCGGTGGCCTCGGCGCGATCGATCGCGTGCAGGTCGACAAGATCCAGCTGCAGGCCGGTGATGCGGTGATCGTGCTGGGTGGTCCGGCAATGCTGATCGGCCTGGGCGGCGGTGCCGCCAGTTCGGTGGCCTCCGGCGAAAGCGCCGAGGACCTGGACTTCGCCAGTGTGCAGCGCGACAACCCGGAAATGGAACGCCGCTGCCAGGAGGTCATCGACCGCTGCGTGGCGATGGGCGCCAACAACCCGATCAAGTTCTTCCACGACGTCGGTGCCGGTGGCCTGTCCAATGCCATCCCGGAACTGCTGCACGACTCCAAGGTCGGCGGCGTCATCGATCTGGGCAAGGTGCCCACCGATGATCCGTCGCTGTCGCCGATGCAGCTGTGGTGCAACGAATCGCAGGAACGCTACGTGCTGGGCGTGGCCCAGGAGCGTCTGGCCGAGTTCGCCGCACTGTGCGCCCGCGAGCGCTGCCCGTTCGCCGCGGTTGGCGTGGCGACTGCCGAGGAGCACCTGGTGGTGGCCTACGGTGCCGTGCCGGGCCACACCCCGGCCGATGCGCCGATCGACCTGCCGATGGATGTGCTGTTCGGCAAGCCGCCGAAGATGCACCGCGACACCGCGCACCCGCCGGCCCCGCGCTGGCCGGCGCTGAAGACCGGCGGCCTGGACCTGCAGGAAGCCGGCCTTCGCGTGCTGGCGCACCCGACGGTCGCTTCGAAGAACTTCCTGGTCACCATCGGTGACCGCAGCGTCGGCGGCCTGACCGCACGCGAACAGATGGTCGGCCCGTGGCAGCTGCCGGTGGCCGACGTGGCGATCACCCTGGCCGACTTCGACGGCGTGTCCGGTGAAGCGATGTCGATCGGCGAGCGCACCCCGCTGGCCCTGCTCGACGCCGCTGCTTCGGCACGCATGGCGGTGGGCGAAGCGTTGACCAACCTGTGCGCGGCCCCGGTCGATGCGCTGGATGAGATCAAGCTGTCGGCGAACTGGATGGCCGCGGCCGGCCACCCGGGCGAAGACGCGCTGCTGTACGACGCAGTGAAGGCGGTGGGCATGGAACTGTGCCCGCAGCTGGACATCAGCATCCCGGTGGGCAAGGACTCGCTGTCGATGCAGGCGCAGTGGCACGACCAGGGCGAAGCGCACAAGAGCGTGTCGCCGGTGTCACTGGTGATCTCGGCGTTTGCGCCGGTGGCCGACGTGCGCCAGCAGCTGACCCCGCTGCTCGACCGCGACGTGGAAAGCGAGCTGTGGCTGATCGGCCTTGGCGCCGGCAAGCAGCGCCTCGGTGGTTCGATCCTGGCCCAGGTGCATGCCGACCATGGCGACCTGCCGGCCTTCGCTGGTGCCGCTCCGGACCTGGACGACCCGCAGCGCCTGCGTGGCTTCTTCGAACTGATCCGCGATGCGCGCCAGTCCGGGCTGCTGCTGGCCTACCACGACCGCAGCGACGGCGGTGCCTTCGCTGCGCTGTGCGAAATGGCCTTCACCTCGCGCCTGGGCCTGGACATCACTCTCGATGCCTGGGGCGATGATCCGTTCCGCAGCCTGTTCAATGAAGAACTGGGTGCGGTGGTGCAGATCGCGCGCGAAGACCGTGCGGCCTTCGCCGACCTGGTCGAGCGCCATGCACTGACCGAATGCGCGCAGCGCATCGCCAAGCCGACCACCGCACCGGTGGTGCGCGTGTCGCTGGGCGGCGAGAACCTGGCCGAGTGGCGCTGGGACGCCCTGTTCGACGCCTGGTGGTCGGTCACCCACGCGATGCAGAAGCGCCGCGACAACCCGGCCAACGCCGACGCCGAGCGCGAGATTGCGCGTTCCTTCACGGCGCCGGGCCTGAAGCCCAAGCTCAGCTTCGACCTCAACGAGGACGTGGCGGCGCCGTTCATCAGCACCGGTGCGCGCCCGCGCGTGGCCGTGCTGCGCGAGCAGGGTGTGAACGGCCAGATTGAAATGGCCAACGCCTTCGAACGTGCCGGCTTCCGCGCGTTCGACGTGCACATGAGCGACCTGATCGAAGGCCGCGTGGCCCTGCAGGACTTCACCGGCCTGGTCGCCTGTGGTGGCTTCAGCTACGGCGACGTGCTCGGTGCCGGCCGTGGCTGGGCCACCTCGATCCTGGAGCGCAGCGCGCTGCGTGATGCCTTCGCTGCGTTCTTCGCGCGCGAGGACGGCTTCGCGCTGGGCGTGTGCAACGGCTGCCAGATGATGAGCCAGCTGAAGGGCATCATCCCCGGTGCCGAGCACTGGCCGCAGTTCCGTCGCAACGCCAGCGAGCAGTTCGAAGCCCGCACTGCGTTGCTGGAAGTGGTGGAATCGCCGTCGATCCTGCTGCGTGGCATGGCCGGATCACGCCTGCAGGTGGCGGTGGCGCATGGTGAAGGCCAGGCGGTGTTCGACAACGCCGTTGACCAGGCCGCCGCACGCGTCTCGCTGCGCTACATCGACGGCAATGGCAACGTCGCCAGCCAGTACCCGCTGAACCCGAACGGTTCGCCGGGCGGCATCACCGGCCTGACCAGCACCGACGGCCGCGTCACCATCATGATGCCGCACCCGGAGCGCACCCCGCGCGCGCTCAACCTGAGCTGGGCCCCGGCCGAGTGGCAGGGCGATTCGCCGTGGATGCGCATGTTCCGCAACGCGCGGGTGTGGTGCGGCTGATCGCACTGCATCGCGCAGGCCTCAATGCCATCGCGTATGGAAAAACCCGCCGTTGATCGGCGGGTTTTTCTTTGCGCGCTTGAAACTCCAGTCGCGACCGCTAGTTACATGCATTTTCATGCGTCGAGGAATCGTCACGCATGCATAACAAAATCATTTCATAAACACGTGAAATAGTGATGTGCTTCACGGCAATAGGATTTGCTGTGTCAAAGTCTTGACGATCTGCAAAGTTGCCGTTAACACTTGAACCCCGTTTCAGAATCATTCATTTCGCAGTAACCGGTTGGCGCACGCGCTCGGTTTTCTGTCGCTGCGCGCCGTTCGGCAATACCCCGCAGTAAATCACGCGAATAAACGCCCCCAGGGGTCGTTGGGCCGGAAAGCCCAGCGGTGGCGTTGCTTTGCCCAAAACCAGTCCAATCAGGAGCCGTACCGATGAATCGGATTTATCGCAAGGTCTGGAACAAAGCATTGGGTCAGTTGGTGGTGGCCTCGGAACTGGCCTCCTCCGACAGCGGTGGCGGGGTCGTCGACCAGCGCCGCGATGCGACACAGGCCACGCCCGCACTGCTGGCAGTGGCACTGGGCCTGGTAATGGGGTTGGGCATGAGCGGCAGCGCCGCAGCACAGTCGGTGCAGATCGGCGGCAGCGCCACCTGCGTGGCATTCAGCGGCAAGCTGCTCGAAAAGTGCCTGATCGAAGGCTCTGCCACGGCCAAGGGCAGCAACGCGGTGGCGATCGGCAGCAACAGCAGCGCCAGTGCGGCCAACAGCGTGGCGCTCGGCGCCGGCTCCAAGGCCACCCGCGCAAACACCGTGTCCGTCGGTGACACCGGCAAGGAACGGCAGATCACCAATGTTGCCGCAGGCAGCCAGGCCACCGATGCGGTGAACAAGGCGCAGCTCGATGCGCAGGCGCGTGCAACGCAGGCCGCGCTTGCCGACGTTGCCGCAGATGGCAACCGTTATTTCAAGGCCGACGGCGCAGGCGATGACAGCGACGCGGCGAAGATCGAAGGGCAGGGCGCCGTGGCGGCAGGTGCCGGTGCACAGTCGCTGGCCAATGCCACCACTGCCATCGGTACCCAGGCCATTGCCGCGGGCCTGGGCGCAAGCGCGTTCGGCCAGGGCGCCTTGGCAATCGGCGATGCCAGCGTGGTGGTCGGGCAGAGCGCTGCGGCATTCGGTCTCGGCGACACCGCGGTTGGCGCAAGCGCTACCGCAGCCAGTGAGAACGGCGCGGCCACCGCACTCGGTGCGCTGTCCGAAGCCACCGCTGATGGTGCGACGGCCGTCGGCGGCGGTGCCGTGGCGATGGGCCCGGGCAGCACCGCGCTGGGCCGCGGCGCTACCGCCGCCAACGAAGCATCGATCGCGGTGGGTGCGTTCAGCACCGCCGTCGGTGAATACAGCACCGCGCTGGGCTCGAATTCCGCGGCGGTGGCCACCGGCAGCGTGGCGCTCGGCGCGGGCTCGCTGGCCGACCGCGTCGATACCGTGTCCGTTGGTGCCGCCGAATACGGGCTGACCCGGCAGATCACCAGCGTGGCCGCAGGCACCGAAGACAACGATGCAGTCAATGTCGGTCAGCTGAAGGACGTTGCCGCCGTGGCCGATGCCACCGCCAAGCGCTTCCAGGCCAATGGCAGCAGCAACAGCGATGCCGGTGCACTGGCCGAGGGCGACGAGGCGCTGGCGGCCGGCGAGGCCGCCAATGCCATCGGCAACGGCACCACTGCAGTCGGTGCCGGCGCCACCGCCGTCGCGCAGAACGCCACCGCCGTTGGCAACAACGCGCTGGCCTCGGGCCAGAACAGTGCCGCGTTCGGCAACAACGCGCAGGCCAACGGTCCGGGCAGCGTTGCCGTGGGTGGCGCTGCGGTGGATGCCGACGGCAACCCGCTGATCACCAGCGGCGGCGTGCCGGTGGAAACCGGCGCAACCAGCGCAGGCGTCGGCGGCACTGCGGTCGGCGCCAGTGCCGAAGCCAGTGGTTTTGCGGCGTCGTCCTACGGCGTCGGCGCCTATGCGGCCGGTGCGCAGGCGTCGGCCTTCGGCGCCGTGGCCAATGCCATCGGCGATTATTCCACCGCGCTGGGTACGCAGAGCAACGCGACGGGCACCAGCAGCGTCGCCATCGGTGGTCCGGCTGACCTGATCCCCGGCCTGGGCTTCTTCGTGCAGACCCAGGCCAGTGGCGAAGCCGCCACCGCCGTCGGTGCCGGTGCCATCGCCAGTGGCGACCGTGCCGTGGCCAACGGCAGCCTCAGCGAAGCCTCCGGCGCCGAAGCGACCGCGGTCGGCTACTTCGCCTATGCACCGGGCGAGAACGCCAGTGCCCTCGGCGCGCAGACCTGGGCGAGCGGAGCGCAGAGCACTGCCGTGGGTTACTACGCCACCGCACGCGGCGCGAACAGTGTGGCACTCGGCGCGAATTCCGAAGCGGTGCGCGCCAACAGCGTGGCCGTCGGCAGCGCCGGCAACGAGCGGCAGATCACCAGCGTCGCTGCGGGCAGCGAAGCCACCGATGCGGTGAACAAAGCCCAGCTCGACGCCGTGGCCGGCACTGCCGACACCACCGCGCGTTTCTTCCAGGCACAGCCGGAGGCGGGCAGTGATGCTGGCGCACTGGCTGATGGCGAAGGCTCCATCGCTGTGGGTTCGTCGAGCAATGCGATCGGCGCAGGTGCCATCGCGCAGGGTGCTGCCGCGTCGGCCATCGGCGATGACAGCGTGGCCGTGGGCCGCAACAGCGCGGCCACCGGTAATGGCGGTGTCGCCATCGGTGGCCTCGGCCAGGCCTACGACGAGTTCAACCAGCCGATCATCGGTGCCGATGGCACGGCGCAGCAGGTGGGCACCACCGCTGTTGCCGATGCCACCGCAGTCGGCAGCGGCGCGCAGGCTACCGGGGCTGCCAGCAGCGCCTTCGGCAACGCGGCCAAGGCCAGTGGTGACAACAGCTTCGCCGCAGGCGGCAAGTCGCGCGCCACCGGCAGCTATGCGGTTGCGGTCGGCGACAGCGCATTCGCCAGCAGCGATGACAGTACCGCCGTTGGTGGTTACAGCTGGGCGACCGCCAGCGGCGCTGCGGCATTCGGTTCGGGTGCATGGGCCACCGCCACCAACGCGTCAGCGTTCGGCAACGCGGCCTGGGCCAGCGGCAGCGGCGCGACCTCCATCGGTTACAACAGCTGGGCCAACGGCGCCAGTTCCACCGCCGTTGGCCGCGGTGCCTTCGGCTATGGCGACAACAGCGTGGCGCTGGGCTTCCAGGCGCTGGGCAACAGCATCAACAGCATCGCCATCGGCACCAACACGGTAGCCGGTGGTGAAAGCGCGATCGCGCTGGGTGCGGGCAGCAATGCCAGCGCCAGCAATACGGTCGCGCTGGGTGCCGGTTCGGTCGCCAACCGAGCGCGCACGGTGTCGGTGGGCAGCGCCGGCAACGAACGCCAGGTCACCAACGTCGCCGCCGGCACCCAGGCCACCGATGCGGTGAACAAGGCGCAGCTGGATGCGGTGGCGACCACGGCCACCACCACCAGCCGCTTCTTCCAGGCCAGCGGCAACGGCGACGACGTAGCCGGTGCATTGGTGGAAGGTGACAACGCACTGGCGGCCGGTGATGCCGCCAACGCCATCGGCAATGGCGCCACCGCACTGGGTAGCGGCGCCAACGCGCTGGCCAGCAACGCACAGGCGCTGGGCTTCAATGCGTTGGCGACCGCAGCCAACGCCAGCGCTGTTGGTGCCAACGCACAGGCCACGGGCGAGTACGCCACCGCGCATGGCGCGGAAAGCGAAGCCAGCGGCGAGCAGAGCGCGGCGTTCGGTGCGGCCAGCATCGCCAGTGGCGCCGGTAGCACTGCCAATGGCGTGCTGTCCGAAGCGTCCGGCGAAGAGGCCGTGGCCGTGGGCTACTTCAGCAATGCCAGCGGCGACGCGGCCACCGCTGTCGGCAGCGAGAGCGTAGCCAGCGGCACGGCGTCAGCGGCCTTCGGTATCGGTGCCGAAGCCACTGGCGGTTACAGCACCGCCATCGGTGGCTACGCACAGGCCTCGGCGTTCAACGCCACCGCGTTCGGCAACTTCGCCAACGCCTCCGGCTCCAACAGCGTGGCAGTGGGTGGCGACTCGGAAGCGTCCGGCGCCTACAGCACCGCCACCGGCCAGGGCAGCCTGGCCACCGGCACCAACAGTGTCGCCGTCGGCGGCTCGCTGTTTGGCGTGCTGGCCACCGAAGCGTCGGGTAACTATTCCACTGCGGTGGGTGGTGGCGCCTGGTCGGGGGGCATCAACAGCACGGCACTGGGCAACGCCGCCGAATCGCGCGGCGCCAACAGCGTGGCGCTGGGTGCCGATTCGATCGCGGATCGCGACAACACCGTGTCGGTGGGCGGCGGTGGCAACACCCGCCAGATCACCAACGTGGCCGATGGCACGCAGGGCAATGATGCGGTCAACAGGAATCAGCTCGATGCCGTAGCCGCGGCAGCGGAAAAGACCAGCCGGCAGTTCCAGGCCAGCGGCAATGCCGATGGTGAAACCGGGGCGCTGGTGGAGGGCGATAACGCGCTGGCCGCAGGTGACGCCGCCAATGCCATCGGCAACGGCGCCACCGCGCTGGGTAGTGGTGCCAATGCGCTCGCGGCCAACGCCACGGCGATAGGCATCGATGCGCTGGCCACCGGCAGCAACGCGGCGGCCCTGGGCAGCACGGCACAGGCCACCGGCGAAGACAGCCTGGCGCTCGGTACCGGCGCCAGCGCCAGTGAACTGGGCGCCACAGCCACCGGTGCGCGTGCGCAGGCCAGTGGTGCGTACAGCACCGCCAGCGGCGCCGAAGCCAATGCCAGCGGCACCCAGGCATTGGCCAGCGGCTTCCGCAGCGCCGCGTCCGCCGATGGCACTACCGCTGTCGGCGGTTATGCCGAAGCCAGCGGTCGGCTCGGCACGGCACTGGGCTACGGTTCGGCGGCCAGTGGCGCCAACACCACGGCGGTCGGCTTCGGTGCCGCCGCCGCCGGTACCGGTGCAGTAGCGGTCGGTCAGTCCAGCGAAGCCAGTGGCGAAGAAAGCGTGGCGATCGGTGGCAGCACCTTCTTCGGCCTGATCCCGTCGCGTGCCAGTGGCACCGGTGCGGCGGCGTTCGGCGCCGGTGCATGGGCCACCGAAGACTACGCCACGGCGATCGGCTGGAATTCGTGGGCGGCGGGCAGCAGCGCCACCGCGCTGGGTGCCAATGCCACCGCCAACGGCAGCAACAGCGTCGCGCTCGGCGCCGGGTCCAAGGCCGACCGTGACAACACGGTGGCCGTCGGCAAGGGGGGCGGTGAGCGCCAGGTCACCCATGTCGCAGCCGGTACCGAAGCCACCGATGCGGTGAACAAGGGCCAGTTGGATGCAGTCGCCAGCGTCGCCGACAAGACCAGCCGGCAGTTCCAGGCCAGCGGCAATGCCGATGGCGAGGCCGGTGCCCTGGTGGACGGTGACAACGCACTGGCCGCCGGCAACGCGGCCAACGCCATCGGCAACGGCGCCACCGCGCTGGGCAGTGGTGCCAATGCCATGGCCGGCAATGCCACCGCCGTAGGCTTCGATGCACTGGCCACCGGCAACAATGCGGCGGCGCTCGGCAACGCGGCGCAGGCCGGGGGTGTCGACAGTGTGGCCGTGGGCAGTGGCGCCAGCGCCAGCGAACTCGGCGCCAGTGCTACCGGCGCCGGCGCCCAGGCCAAGGGCGCCTACAGCACTGCCAGCGGCGCGCAGGCCACGGCCAGCGGCACCCAGTCGCAGGCCAGTGGTTTCCGCGCCAATGCTTCGGCCGACGGCGCTTCGGCGCTGGGCAGCTATGCCGAAGCCAGTGGTCGCCTTGGCACTGCAGTGGGTTACGGCAGCAAGGCCACCGGCGCCAATGCCACCGCGGTGGGTGTCAGTGCCAACGCTTCGGCGCCCGGCAGCATCGCACTGGGCGCAGGCTCGGTGGCCGACCGTGCCAACACCGTGTCGGTGGGCAGCAGCACCAGTGATCGTCAGATCACCCGCGTCGCTGCCGGTACCGAGCGCACCGATGCGGTCAATCGCGGCCAGCTTGATGCGGTCGCAGCGACTGCCGATGGCACGGCACGTTACGTCAAGGCCACCGGCGCAGGTATCGCCAGCGCCAGCGGCAGTGATGCCGCCGCGATCGGTTCGGCGGCCAGTGCCAGCGGCGCACGCAGCAATGCGCTGGGCGCCAACGCGATGGCGATCGGCAACGGTGCACTTGCACTGGGCAACAGTGCCGGCGCGTCCGGTGCCAACTCGGTGGCGCTGGGTGCGGGCTCGCGTGCGCTCGATGCCAACGTGGTGTCGGTCGGCGGTGGCAATGGCACCGATGGTCCGGCCACGCGCCGCATCGTCAATGTGGCCGATGGCCGCATCGCCGCCGGCAGCAGCGATGCCATCACTGGCTCCCAGCTCAACGTCACCAACCAGCGGGTGGGCGCGGTGGAAACGCGCGTGGGCGATTTCGATTCGCGCATCGCCACCGTGGAAACCACCGCGGCCAGCGCGGTCGGCTACGACGACGCCAGCCGTGACCGCCTGACCCTGTCCGGCTTCCAGGGCACCACCATCGACAACGTCGGTGCCGGCAGCATCGCTGCGGGCAGTCGCCAGGCGATCAACGGCGGCCAGCTGTTCCAGTCGCTCAGCGATGCCGCCAGCTTCCTCGGCGGTGGTGCCAGCGTCGGCATGCAGGGGGTGTTCGTGGCTCCGAACTACGTGATCCAAGGCGCTACCTACAGCAACGTCGGCGATGCGCTCGGCGCGCTGGACCGCAAGGTCAGCGAGATCGACCGCAGAACCGCCGGTGGCTCGCGTGCCGGGACTGCCAACTTGCGCGCGATGAGTGCCTCGCTGGATGAGAGCCCGCTGGCCAGCACCGCTGATGCACCTGCAACGGCCGACGCGGCACCGGCCAGCACCGCGCGTGTGCAGGGCACGCCGACCGCGGCCGCCGCCGGTGCCGGGATTCCGGTTGGCACTCCCGCGACGGGCTTCAATGCCGTCGCCATGGGCGAGGGCGCCGTCGCCAGTGGCGCTTCGTCCACGGCCATCGGCCAGGGCGCCAATGCCACCGCGGCGAACGCGGTGGCGCTGGGCCAGGGCTCGGTTGCCGATCGTGCCAACACGGTCTCGGTGGGCAGTGAAGGCAACGAGCGCCAGGTCACCAATGTGGCGGCGGGTACCACGGCCACCGATGCGGTCAACAAGGGCCAGCTCGACCGTGGCATGGCCACGGCCAACAGCTACACCGACAGCCGCGTCCAGGCCGTCGCCGACAGCTTCGATGTGTTCAAGGGCGAGATCGACGGACGCCTGCGCCACATGGATCGCCGCATCGACCGCCAGGGTGCGATGAGCGCGGCGATGCTCAACATGGCCACCAGTGCCGCCGGTATCCGCACCCAGAACCGGGTCGGCGTCGGCATTGGTTTCCAGGGCGGCGAGTCGGCGTTGTCGCTGGGCTACCAGCGTGCGATCAGCGATCGCGCCACGGTGACCTTCGGCGGTGCTTTCAGCAGCGACGACAGCTCGGTTGGCGTCGGTGCCGGCTTCGGCTGGTAAGCCACTCCATCGCGCCGGCGGCCACCCACGCCGGCGCAGCACCTGCAGTGAGGGCCTGGGGGGAGGTCACGGCAATCCCGGCTGGGCCGGCCGGGAGTCGTCAAGGAATGATGGCCGCAGTGTTGGTTCGATCCATGACCCAGAAGAGGAATTCGACGTGATCAAGAAGCAGAACCTTCGCATCAATGTGCTTGCCGCCGCCGTGCTGTCGATGACGGCCGTCGGTGCCGTCCACGCCGCCGGCCTGCCGACCCGCGAACCGGTGCGCCAGGCCAGCACCGCCCAGCCGGGCGCCGAGCGCATCATCGTCAAGTACCGGGCCGGCGCTGCCGCCGCCACCGACCGCTCGGCGAAGCTGTCCACCGTGCAGTCGGCGCTGACCCGGGCCAGCCTCTCCGGCGGTACCTCACGTGCCAGTACCCTCGGCCCGCAGGTGGTACGCAAGCTCGCTACCGGTGCGGACCTGATCCGCGTGCAGGGCCGCCTGGCCCCGGCCGAACTGCAGCGTGTGCTGAAGGAACTGCAGGCCGACCCGTCGGTGCAGTACGCCGAAGCCGACGTCAAGCTGCGCCGCACCGAGCTGCGTGCCGGCGACGTACAGCCGGCGCTGGTGCCGAACGATCCCTTCTACCAGCAGAACCAGTGGCACCTGCACAACGCCGTCGGCGGCATCAACGCACCGGCGGCATGGGATGTCTCGCAGGGTGAGGGCATCGTGGTGGCGGTGATCGATACCGGCATCCTGCCGCAGCATCCGGACCTGGTCGGCAACCTGTTGGAGGGTTACGACTTCATCAGCGATGCGGAGACCTCGCGGCGCCCGACCAACGATCGTGTGCCGGGTGCGCAGGACTACGGTGACTGGGTCGAGAACGACAACGAGTGCTATGACGGCTCGCTGGCCGAGGACAGTTCCTGGCACGGCACCCACGTCGCCGGCACCGTCGCCGAGCAGACCAACAACGGCGTCGGCATGGCCGGTGTCGCCTACAAGGCCAAGGTGCTGCCGGTGCGCGTGCTGGGCAAGTGCGGCGGCTACCTGTCCGACATCGCCGACGCGGTGGTCTGGGCATCGGGTGGCACGGTGACCGGCATCCCGGCCAACACCAACCCGGCCGAGATCATCAACATGAGCCTGGGCGGCAGCGGCGCCTGCGGCAGCACCTACCAGGACGCCATCAACGGCGCCATCTCGCGCGGTACCACGGTGGTGGTGGCGGCCGGCAATGAGACCGACAACGCGTCCAAGTACCGTCCGGCCAGCTGCGAAGGCGTGGTGACCGTGGGTGCCACGCGCATCACCGGTGGCATCACCTACTACTCCAACTATGGCACCCGCGTGGACCTGTCCGGTCCGGGTGGCGGCGGCAGTGTCGACGGCAACCCGGGTGGCTACATCTGGCAGACCGGCTCCAATGCGGCGACCACGCCGGAATCTGGCACGCCGGGCTACATGGGCATGGGCGGTACCTCGATGGCCTCGCCGCATGTGGCCGCCGTTGCCGCACTGGTGCAGAGCGCACTGATCGCCAAGGGCAAGGATCCGCTGACTCCGGCGGCCATGCGCACCCTGCTGAAGGAAACCGCGCGTCCGTTCCCGGTCGCCATCCCGGCGGCCACCCCGATCGGTACCGGCATCCTCGATGCCAAGGCTGCGCTGACCAAGGCACTGGAAGAACCGTGCACCGAGAACTGCGGGCCGGTGGCCACGCCGCTGACCAACAAGGCTGCCGTCGGTGGCCTGTCCGGTGCGGCCGGCAGCGGCAAGCTCTACAGCTTCGAAGCGGCTGCCGGCAAGCAGTTCAGCGTGATCACCTACGGTGGCACCGGCAACGTTTCGGTCTACGTGGCTGAAGGCCGTGAGCCCAGTGCCAGCGACAACGACGCCAAGTCGACCCGTCCGGGCACCTCCGAGACGGTGCGGGTGACCAATCCGGTGGCGGCCACGTACTACATCAAGGTGGTGGGTGAAGCGGCCTACAACGGGGTGAGCATTCTCGCCACGCAGTAAGCTTGAACTGTCGTAGTTGAATGGCCGAAGCCCGTCATCCCATGTGACGGGCTTCGTCTTTTTACGAAAGGTGGCGCAGGGGCGGCGGAAATCATGGCTTAACTGTTAAAGTCGAGCCGATTGACAGGAGAGTCATGTGAACGCGCTTGCTGCTACCGCCGCTGCCGACGACGCTGAAGGCCGCATCCTGGATGCGCTGCTGGCGCGCGGCCGGCTGAAGGAAGGCGATCTGGCACGTGCGCGGCCGCTGCACGCAGAGGCCGGCGGCAGCCTGCTGGGCCTGCTGGTGCGGCTGGGGCTGGTCTCCGAGCGTGACCAGGCACAGGCCAGCGCCGAAGTGCTGGGGCTGCCGCTGCTGGAAGGCAAACAGCTGCCGGAGGCGCCGCCGCAGGGGCTGGCCGAGGGCCTGCCGTTGTCGCTGCGCTTCCTCAAGCAGTTCCATGTCTGCCCGCTGGCGCTGGATGAACACGGGGTCCGGCTTTGGCTGGCCGATGCCCATGATCCTTATCCGCAGCAGGCCGTGCAGCTGGCACTGGGTGTGCCGGTGACACCGGTGCTGGGCATGCGCGCAGAAATTGATGACCTGGTCGAACGCTGGTTCGGCCAGGGCCGCAGCGCGATGGGCGCGATCGTCGAAACCGCCGATGGCGAGGGCGGTGCGGTCGATGACATCGAGCATCTGCGTGACCTCGCCTCGGAAGCGCCGGTGATCCGCCTGGTCAACCTGGTGATCCAGCGTGCAGTGGAGCTGCGCGCTTCGGACATCCATGTCGAACCGTTCGAAAGCCGGTTGAAGGTGCGTTACCGCGTCGATGGCGTGCTGGTGGAAGGCGAAAGCCCGCCGGCCAACCTCACTGCTGCGGTGATCAGCCGCATCAAGATCATGGCCCGGCTCAACATCGCCGAGCGCCGCCTGCCGCAGGATGGCCGCATCATGCTGCGCGTGCAGGGCAAGGAGCTGGACCTGCGCGTGAGCACGGTGCCGACCGCGCACGGCGAAAGCGTGGTGATGCGATTGCTGGACCGCGAAACGGTGGTGTTCGATTTCCATCGTCTCGGTTTCACTGACGCCTTCCTGCCGCAGTTCCGCAAGGTGCTGGAACAGCCGCACGGCATCCTGCTGGTGACCGGCCCGACCGGTTCAGGCAAGACCACCACGCTGTACACCGCGCTGAGCCAGCTGAACACTGCCGACGTCAAGATCATCACGGTCGAAGACCCGGTGGAATACCAGATCGAAGGCATCAACCAGATCCAGGCCAAGCCGCAGATCGGCCTGGACTTCGCCAACGCCCTGCGCAGCATCGTGCGCCAGGACCCGGACATCATCATGATCGGCGAAATGCGCGACCTGGAAACCGCGCGCATCGCGATCCAGTCTGCGCTGACCGGCCACCTGGTGCTGTCCACCCTGCATACCAACAACGCAGCCGGCGGCATCACCCGCCTGCTCGACATGGGCGTGGAAGACTACCTGCTTACCTCCACCATCAACGGCATCCTGGCCCAGCGCCTGGTGCGTCGGCTGGAGCCGACCCATGCCGAGCGCTATGAAGCCTCGCCGGAAGAGATCGAACGCTTCGAGCTGCGCCGCCTGCAGCCGGAAGGACCGATCTACCTGTACCGCCCGAAGCCCTCCGCGCTGGCGCCGACCGGTTACCTCGGCCGGACCACCATCATGGAATTCCTGGTGATGAACGACGCGCTGCGGCGCGCGGTGATGCGCCGCGACGGCATGGGCGAGATCGAACGCATTGCCCGCGAAGCCGGTATGCGCACGATGTACGAAGATGGTCTGTCCAAGGCCCTCAGTGGTCAGACGACCATCGAGGAAGTCCTGCGTGTCACCGAGGAAAGCTGATGCGCGCAGGACGCCGGGGCTGACATGCCGACCTACCGTTACAAGGCACTGAATCCGCACGGCGAGATCTTCGACGGGCAGATGGAAGCGGCAAGCGAGGCCGAGCTGGTCGCGCGCCTGCAGGACCAGGGCCATCTGCCGATGGAGACCCAGCTGGCCGATGGCGGTGCGATCGGTGGCAGTACCTGGCGCAACCTGTTCCGCCAACGGCCGCTGCAGGGCGCGGCATTGCTGCAGTTCACCCAGCAGCTGGCGACACTGCTCGGTGCAGGCCAGCCGCTGGATCGCGCGCTGTCGATCCTGCTCGGGTTGCCCGAAGACGAACGCTCGCGCCGCGCGATCACCGACATCCGCGATGTGGTGCGCGGTGGCGCGCCGCTGTCGACCGCACTGGAGCGCCAGCATGGGTTGTTCTCGCGCCTGTACGTGAACATGGTGCGGGCCGGTGAAGCCGGCGGCAGCCTGCACGAAACCCTGCAGCGCCTGGCCGACTATCTCGAACGCAGCCGCGCGCTGCAGGGCAAGGTGATCAACGCGCTGGTGTACCCGGCCATCCTGCTGGTGGTGGTGGGCGGCGCGCTGCTGTTCCTGCTCGGCTACGTGGTGCCGCAGTTCGCGCAGATGTACGAAAGCCTGGATGTGGCGCTGCCGTGGTTCACCAACGCGGTGCTGCAGCTGGGTCTGTTCGTGCGCGACTGGTGGGTGTTGCTGCTGGTGGTGCCAGGGATACTTGCGCTGTTCTTCGAACGCAAGGCGCGGCAACCAGCCTTCCGGCTGGCGCTGGATGGCTGGCTGCTGCAGCGTCGCAGCATCGGCCGCCTGCTCGGCGAACTGGAAACCGCGCGGCTGGCCCGCACGCTGGGCACGCTGCTGCGCAATGGCGTGCCGCTGCTGGGTGCCTTGGGCATCGCCCGCAACGTGCTGGGCAACCGCGCGCTGGCCGCCGATGTGGAAGCCGCCGCGGATGAAGTAAAAAATGGTACCGGCCTGTCGCTGGCGCTGTCGCGCGGCAAGCGTTTCCCGCGCCTGGCGCTGCAGATGATCCAGGTCGGCGAGGAATCCGGTGCACTCGATACCATGCTGCTGAAATCCGCCGATACCTTCGAACAGGACAGCGCCCGGCGCATCGACCGCCTGCTGGCGGCGATGGTGCCGGCGATCACCCTGGTGCTGGCCTCGGTGGTCGGGGCGGTGATCGTTGCCGTGCTGGTACCGCTGTACGACCTGACCAATGCCATCGGTTGACGATGGATCCCTACGCAACCCCGACTCTCCGCAACTGAAAGGACCGACCATGATTGCTTCCCGTCGACCGATCCGCCTTTCCTTCACCGCCGCGCGCAACCAGTCGGGCATGAGCCTGCTGGAAATCATCATCGTCATCGTGCTGATCGGTGCGGTGCTGACCCTGGTCGCCAGCCGCGTGCTGGGCGGCGCCGATCGCGGCAAGGCCAACATCGCCAAGGCGCAGGTGCAGACCGTTGCGTCCAAGGTCGACAATTACCAGATCGATACCGGCAAGCTGCCCGGCTCGCTCAACGATCTGGTGACCGCACCGGCGGGTGTCGGTGGCTGGCTGGGGCCGTATGCCAAGCCGGCTGACCTGAACGACCCGTGGGGCCACGCGCTGGAGTACCGTGCGCCGGGCGAAGGCCAGCCGTACGAGCTGATCAGCCTCGGCAAGGATGGCAAGGCCGGCGGCAGCAGCGTCGATGCCGACATCCGCTACCAGCCGTAATCCTGCATGACGTATTTCCTGCCGCGCCGGCTGCCTCGCCCGCGCCTGCACGGCAGGCGCGCAGCGGGCCTGTCGCTGCTGGAAATGCTGCTGGTGATCGCGCTGATCGCAGCGATCGGCCTGATTACCGCCGCCGGCCTGTCGCGCGGCTTCGCCGGCATGCAGCTGCGCAGCGCCGGCAAGGACATCGCCAACCAGCTGCGGGTGGTACGCGCGCAGGCGATCGCCCGCGGCGAGCCGCAGCGCTTTGTCATCGAACCGGCAAAGCGGCGCTGGGAAGGCGCCAACCAGCGCCATGGTGACGTGCCGGCACAGCTGCAGGTGCAGTTCGAAGGCGCCGCGCAGCTGGCCACCGCGCCAGGGCAGGGCGTGATCGAGTTCCATCCCGATGGTGGCTCCAGTGGTGGCCGCATCCGGCTGCAGCGTGACGATGCCGAATGGCGCATCGACGTGGGCTGGCTGACCGGTGAGGTCCGCTCCGGCCCCTGGCGGGCACAATGAAGCGGCACGTTCGCGGCTTCACCCTGCTGGAAGTGATCATCGCCTTTGCCCTGCTCGGGCTGGCGCTGACCCTGCTGCTGGGCAGTCTGTCCGGTGGTGCCAGGCAGGTGCGCGAGGCCGAGCTGCGCACGCGCGCGATACTGCATGCGCAGTCGCTGCTGGCCGAAACCGGTGTCGCCACGCCACTGCAGGTGGGTAGCCAGCAGGGCGACTGGGAACAGGGACGCTACCACTGGCAGCTGCAGGTGCAGCCGTGGGTGGAGCCACGTGCCGGCAACGCCGTGCAGTCACAGTCGGCCGGTGCCCCCTGGCTGGCCGAACTGCAGCTGCAGGTGCGTTGGGGCGACAGCGAACGCGAGCAGCTGCGCTGGCGCAGCCTGCGCCTGCTGCCGCCGGACCTGGAGAGCGCGCGATGAAGCGCCGCGCCGCGGGTTTCACGCTGGTTGAAGTGATGCTGGCCACGGTGCTGCTGGCCGGTGGCCTGGCGCTGGCGTTCGCCAGCGTCCGCTCGGCAATGGCGGTCAGTCAGCGTGGCGAGCAGATCGCGGCCGAGAGTGAGCGCATGCGCGCGGTGCAGGCGCTGTTGCGGCGGCAGCTGGCCGGTGCGCTGCGCACGCCGCTGGAAGTACCCGATCCCACCCGCGAACCGATCTTCTTCCAGGGCGAAGAGCAGCGCATGTTGTTCGCCGCCGATCTGCCGGGCTACCTCGGCCGCGGCGGACCCTACCTGCACGCGCTGCAGGTGGACGGCCGCGATGGCCAGCAGCGCCTGCTGCTGGACCTGGTGCTGCTGCAGGAAGGCGAGCGCATCGCCGAGAACCCGCCGCGCCCGCCGGAAGTGCTGGTGGAAAACCTGAAGTCGGTACAACTGCGCTATCGCGGCATCGATGCCAGTACCGGCCAGGTGAGCGACTGGATGCCGCGCTGGGACGATACCCGCCGCCTGCCGATGCTGGTGGAGATCAAGATCGTCCCGGCCAGGGGCGCGCCCTGGCCGACGCTGGTGGTGGCGCCGCGCAACGGTGGCAGCGGAGGCGCGCGATGAACCGGCAACGCGGTGCGGCACTGGTACTGGTGCTGTGGTTGATCGCATTGATGACCGCGCTGGTCGGTGCGTTCGCGCTGAGCGCACGGGTCGAGCATCTGCAGCAGCGGGTGCTGGATGACGATGCACGCGGCCAGGAACGGGCGCGCGCCGGCCTGGAGTACGCGCTGCTGCGCCTGTCCGCCGATCCGCTGCGGGCGCCCTGGCGCGCTGATGGCCGAACCTACCGCTGGCAGTTCGATGACGCCAGCATCGAAATCAAGGTGCTGGACGAGAACGGCAAGATCAACCTGAACCTGGCCGACGTGACCTTGCTGACCGCGTTCCTCAAGGCGCTCGGCGAAGACGAAGGGGCAGCCCGGCAGCTGGCCGGTGCCATTGTCGACTGGCGTGATGAAGACAGCCTGCTGCAGCCGGGCGGCGGTGCCGAAGCCCCGGACTATGCGGCGGCGGGGTTGCCGTATGGCCCACGCAACAAGCGTTTCGAGACGCTCGGTGAACTGCAGCGGGTACTGGGCATGCGCGGCCCGCTGTACAAGGCCATGCTGCCGCACCTGACCCTGTACAGCCGCCAGGCACGCCCGGATCCCCAGTTCGCCAGCGCGCCGGTGCTGACCGCACTGGGCCTGGATGCGGATACCGTGCTGGCGCAGCGCGCACAGCAGGAGCGTGACGCAGATACCGCTGGCGGTGCGACAACGCTTGCCAGCAGCAGCGGCACCTATAGTATCGAGTCTCGTGCAACCGACGGCAGTGGACGCCGGTCGGTGTTGCAGGCAGTGGTACGCAATGGCTCGGGCGGGGTTCCCGGGCGGTCCTACACAGTGCTTCGCTGGGAGCAGGGAATGACAGCAAGATGACGGCATGGCAGGACAGTGTGCGGCAGGTGCAGGGCCGGATCGGCCCTGGCGCCGGCCGTTTCCTGCGCTGGTGGCGGCAATCGCTGCTGGCCTGGGTGCCGGCACGTTGGCAGTGGGCACTGGGCTGGGCACAGGCGCGCCTGCTGCTGCAGCGCCAGGGTGAGCTGCTGCAGGTCTGGCGAGAGGCCGGAGAACGCCGCGAAGCAGTTGCCAGCGTGCCATGGCCGCTGTCGCCGGCCGAACTGGACCGCGTGCTGGAACCGCGACTGCGCAGCCTGCCGCGGGTGTGGCTGCTGCCGGCCAGCGAGGTACTGCGTCGTCATCTGCGCCTGCCTGCGGCTGCGGCCGACCGGCTGCGCGCCGTGGTCGGTTTCGAGATCGACCGCCAGACGCCGTTCGAATCCAGCCAGGTCAGCTATGACGTGCGTGAACTCGGGGGCGCCGCCGAGGGCCAGCTGCAGGTCGAACTGATCGCCTGGCCACTGCGCCAGCTTGAGGCGTGGCGGGCCAGCGTAGGCGAATGGGCCGATGCACTGGCCGGTGTCGATGCCATCGACACGGAGGGTGAACCCCTGCAGGTGAATCTGCTGCCACCGGGGCAGCGCCAGCTGCGGGCAGACCCGACGCGGCGCTGGAATGTGCTGCTGGCCGTGGCCGCGCTGGTGATGCTGGTGCTGGCGGCCCTGCAGCTGCTCGACAACCGCCGCGCCGCCGCCGACGAACTGCGTGCGCAGGTCGAGCGCAGTGCACGCAGTGCGCGTGGTGTCGCCAGCGAACGCGCGCAGCTGCAGGCGCTGATCGATGGTGCCGCATTCCTGGAAAAGCAGCGCAGCCAGCGCGCCGGAACGGTGGAAATCTGGAATGAACTGACCCGGCGCCTGCCGGAGGGCACCTACCTGGAAAAGCTGGCCATCGAGAACAACAACCTGCAGCTGATCGGGCTCAGCCGCGAGGCCTCGCAGCTGGTGCAGCTGCTGCAGGACGCACCGCAGTGGCGCAAGGTCAATCTGACCGGCGTACTGCAGGCCGATGGCGCCGCCAGTGGCCGTGACCGCTTCACCATGACCGCCGAACTGCAGCCGTTGCCGGCTGCGGCCCCGACCCGGGAGGCGGCCGATGCCGATGCCAAGCGCACACCGTGACCGCTGGCTGGCACTGGCGCTGCTGCTGGCAGTGCTGGGCCTGGCCTACCTGCTGCTGGTGCACCCCTGGTTCACCCAGCCACTGCGCGAAATCGACGCCGACGTGGCCGCCCTGCGCGAGCGCGAGCAGCGCGTGCAGGCGCAGCTGCAGCAGCAGCCGCAGATCGAACAGCGCCTGCGCGCCACCCGCCAGGCACTGCAGCAGCGGCCGGGCTTCCTGCGCGAAGCCACCGCCGAAGCTGCCGCCGCTGCGCTGGGCGCGAAGCTGCAGGATGCGGTGGCGATGGCCAGCCCGGGCAACCGCAGCTGCACCATCAGCAACCGTACGCCACTGACCGACAACCGCCGTGACGCCGAATTCGTGCGCGTGGCCACGCAGGTGCGCCTGCGTTGCGGTGTGGCCGAACTGGCCACGGTGCTGCACAGCCTGGAAACCGGCAGCCCGCGCCTGTTCGTCGACAACCTCAACCTGATCGCGCAGCGCTTCCAGCAGTCGCCCAACGAGTCCGGGCTCGGCCTGGACGTGTCGTTCGAACTGGCCGGTTACCTGCTGCCCGGTGCTGCGGCCGATGGCGCTGCGCCGGCACCTGCAGCCGAACCGGGCGCGGCGCCGCAACCGCCTTCGGCCACACCTTCACCGGCCGCCGCACCGGCTGCGCCGGAAGAAGGGCAGGAGGTGGCCGATGAAGCTTGAGCAGATCAGCCTGCGCACCGGCTTCCTGCTGGCACTGGCCGGCTGGGCGGCAGCGGTCTGGCTGGCCACCGGCTTCGGTCTGGGCAGCCAGCTGCCAGGTGCGGACGGTGATGCCGATGCGGTGCCTTCGTTGCCGGTGCTGCCGCCGTTGGCCGCAGAACGCATGGCCAGCGCCGACAGCTACAGCGCGATCGGCGAGCGACCGCTGTTCGCCGAGGACCGCAGGCCGAAGCCCTACCTGCTCGGCGGCAGCGAGCCCGCCGCCAGCGCCGCGCTGCGCCTGACCGGCGTGCTGCTGACCGGCGGCTTCGGCATGGCCACCTTCACCACCGAACAGAACCGCTCGCTGCGCCTGCGCCTCAACGGTGAAGTCGTCGACGGCTGGCAGCTGGTCGCACTGCAGCCGCGCCAAGCCACCGTGATCGGCCCCGGTGGCAACCAGGTGCTGGAACTGGCGGTATTCAACGGGCAGGGGGGGGAACCGCCGACCGTGCTGCGCGGCGCCAACGGTGCGCCACCGGCCGGTGCGATCGTTGTGCCGCCCCCGGCAGGCGCTCCGCCGGCACCGCCGCCGGCTGCGGCAACCGCATCGCCGTCGCCTGCTGGCAGTGCGCCAGCATCCTCGGCTGCGGCGGCCGCCACACCGCCTGCCAACAACAACGGCCCCAGCGAAGCGCAGATGCAGGCCATCCGCGAACGCATCCAGGCCCGTCGCCGCCAGCTGCAGCAACAACAACAGCAGCAACAACCGTCGCCGCCCCCGGGCGATGGCACCAACCGATAGAGTGAATGCATGAGCCTGCGTTTCCTTCCCTGGTCCTTTGCCCTCGCGCTGCTGGTTGGCTGCAGCACCGTGTCCGCACCGCATGTGCAGCGCAAGGGCAATCTGTCGCCCACTGCCGAGGCCGGCCAGGCGGCCGAAGTCGCCGCTGATGCTGCCCGTGACGCCCAGGGCGCTCCGCAGGCGGTGATCCGCCGTGGCACCGGCACCATGATCAACCGCGAAGCAGCACGCGCACCGGCTCCGGCACTGCATGGCGCCAGCACCGGTGAAGCAACCTTCAATTTCGAAGGCGAATCGGTGCATGCGGTGGTCAAGGCCATCCTCGGTGACATGCTGGGCCAGAACTACGTGATCGCACCGGGGGTGCAGGGCACAGTCACCCTGGCCACGCCCAAGCCGGTGTCGCCGGCGCAGGCGTTGAACCTGCTGGAGATGGTGCTGGGCTGGAACAATGCCCGCATGGTCTACAGCGGCGGCCGCTACAACATCGTCGCCGCCGATCAGGCATTGGCCGGTACTGTCGCGCCGAGCACGGCGCCGGCAGCCAGTGCGCGTGGCTTCGAGGTACGGGTGATCCCGCTGCAGTTCATCTCCGCAACTGAAATGAAGAAGGTGCTGGAGCCGTACGCGCGCCCCAACGCCATCGTCAACGTCGACAGCGGCCGCAACGTGATCACCCTGGGCGGTACCCGTGCCGAGCTGGAAAACTACATGCGCACCGTCGAGATCTTCGATGTCGACTGGCTGTCGGGCATGTCGGTGGGCGTGTTCCCGATCCAGTCCGGCAAGGCCGAGCAGGTGGCCGCCGACCTGGAGAAGGTGTTCGGCGAGGAGAGCAAGACGCCCAGCGCCGGCATGTTCCGCTTCCTGCCGCTGGAAAACGCCAACGCGGTGCTGGTGATCACCCCGCAGGTGCGTTACCTGGACCAGATCCAGCAGTGGCTGGACCGCATCGATACCGCCGGTGGCAGCGCCCGCCTGTTCTCCTATGAGCTGCGCTACATCAAGGCGCGCGATCTGGCCGAACGCCTCAGTGAAGCCTTCGCCAACAGCGGCAATCGCGGCGGCTCCAGCCCGGCCTCGCTGGCACCGGGTGCAATGCCGTCGCAGCTGGGCAGCGACGGTGACCGTGGCATGGACAGCAACAACAGCAGCAATTTCGGTTCGACGCCGGGCACTGGTTCCAGTGGCACCGGCAACGGCAGCATGAACCTGCCGCAGCGCCAGTCCGGCAATGTCAGCGTCAGCCTGGAAGTGGAAGGCGATCGCGTGGGCGTGTCGGCGGTGGAGGAAACCAACACCCTGCTGGTGCGCTCGACCCCGCAGGCCTGGCGTTCGATCCGCGAAGTGATCGAGAAGCTGGACGTGATGCCGCTGCAGGTGCATATCGAAGCGCAGGTGGCCGAGGTCGCACTGGAGGGGGACCTGAAGTACGGCGTGAACTGGTTCTTCGACAACGCGGTGGCCGGGCGCGCGCTGACCGGCGCATTGGCCGGCGTGACCCTGCCGGCTGCCGCCGGCGGTTCCTGGAGCAGCTTTGCAGGTGCCGCGACCGGTGGCGAAGGCCTTGGCTGGGCATTCACCGGCCACAATGGCGCGGCGGTGGTGAGCGCGCTGGACAAGGTCACCGATGTGCGCCTGCTGCAGACCCCCTCGGTGTTCGTGCGCAACAACGCCGAGGCCACGCTCAACGTGGGTGACAAGGTGCCGATCAATACCACCACGGTAAACACCGGTATCGGCACCAGCAGCTACAGCTCGGTGCAGTACATCGACACCGGCGTGATCCTGAAGGTACGCCCGCGCGTCACCCGCGACGGCACGGTATTCCTCGACATCGTGCAGGAAGTGAGCAGCGCCTCGAACGTACCGGAGAACTGCAACCCGCAGGAGCGCAACTGCAACCCGCGGATTTCCACCAAGAAGCTGTCGACCGAAGCGGCGGTGCAGAGCGGCGACACCATCATGCTGGCCGGCCTGATCACCGACACGGCCACCGATGGCAGCAGCGGTATTCCTGGCCTGAGCCGGATTCCCGTGGTGGGCGCACTGTTCGGGCAGAAGAGCCGCACCAGCCGCCGTTCGGAGGTGATCGTGCTGCTGACGCCGAGCATCGTGCGCAACGGGCAGGAGGCACGCACCCTGACCGACGAGTACAGCCAGCGCTTCCGCGCGATGGAACCGCTGAACCAGCCGCGCGCAAAGAAGTAAGGGGTTACGGCCGGGCTGCGCCCGGCACCTACAGAGGCCAGAGCTGGAGCAACAGCAACAGCAACAGCAACAGCAACAGCAACAGCGGGTTTCTGGGGGATGGCGGGGCGGTGTGGGTTGTCAGGACACGCCGTAAACCCTTCCATGGGGGCTCGATGGCGCCATCCATGGCGCCAACGGTCCTGCCAACCCACACCGCCCCGCCTCTGACAGATTCCCGCGGCTGTCGGTAGGTGTCGACCTTGGTCGACACGGTAGATCCACGCCATGCGTGGAAGCTTTTCGATTCCAATTCGAAATATTCGATTCCGATGGAGATTCATCCACGCATGGCGTGGATCTACTGCAGATCGCAGAAACCTGTCGAAGGCGGGGTGGGTCCGGTTGCGGGGGCGTGAGCCGCATGGATGCGGCG
>NZ_JAWJTG010000057.1:0-25045 GCF_032911605.1 Stenotrophomonas mexicanensis | reverse complement strand
GCCATGGATGGCGCGCCCGAGCCTCCAGGGATGGATTCACGGCGTCCCCTGCGCAATCCCTCCGCAGGGCCAACCCCACGAATCCTGCCGCACACCGCGAGGGGCTCAGCCGTTGGCCGAAACCCTTACAGCGGCCGTGCCGGATCCACCAGCCCGTACTGGCTGGCCATCCGCGCCAACGCGATGTTGTCGTGGATCCCCATCTTCTCGAACAACCGCGCCTTGTGCGTGTTCACCGTCTTCGCACTCAGGCTCAACCGCCGCGCGATGTCTTCCTGGCGCAGGCCCTGGGTCAGCAGCAGTGCCACTTCCAGCTCGCGCGGTGACAGGCTGTCGAACGGCGAACCGTTGCCTTCCACCGTCGACAGCGCCAGGTTCTGCGCGATGCTGGTGCCCAGGTAACGGCGGCCACCGGCCACGTCACGCACCGCGCGCAACAGCTCCTGCGCATCGCAGCCCTTGCCGATGTAACCGGCGGCGCCAGCCTCGAGCAGCCGCTTCGGCAGCGGGCCATCTTCCAGCACCGACACGATCACCACGCGGGTATTGCGGTGGCTGCGCACGATGCGCTCGGTCACTTCCATGCCGCTCACACCCGGCAGGTGCAGGTCACACAGCACCACATCGGGCAGCAGCTGGCGGACTTCACGCAGCGCGTCTTCGCCGGTCTCGGCTTCGCCCACCACCTCGATGTCGGTTTCCCCCGACAGAATCATCTTCATCCCGGTGCGGACCAGCGCGTGGTCATCCACCAGGTAGACTCGAATCGTCATTCACGTACCTCTTCGAATGCGGCCATTGCAGGTCAAGCTAGGCAGGGTGCCGATACCCCTGCAAGCGCGTTCGGAATGCGACCCCGGCAATCTGCCTTGCGCATCACACTACCGCGCGTTGTGCTTGCCCCCTGTCTTGCAGAACCTGCTGCAACGAAACAACTGATCTATCACGTAGACGTCCCTCAAGGGCCATCCACGTCAATCCCCCTGTGATGATGCTTCGCTGGCCTTCGCTGGCGGCGAGCCGTGACGTCGCCATGGGTGCCGGCGACTGAACATGACCAGATAGCACCCTACCACCCAAACCAGCGCGGCACACCATCCGGCCAGGATATCGGAGGGGTAATGCACCCCCAGGTAGACCCGGGACACGCTGACCAGCAGGCTGAATGCCGGTGCCAGCAGCAGCACCGGCCAGCGCCAGCGGGTGTTCCAGGCCAGCAGTACCAGGGTCACTGCCAGGGTCATCGAGCCCATCGCATGGCCGCTGGGGAAGCTGAACGTCGATTCCGGCGCGATCGATTCCCACAGGCTGGGGCGCTGGCGCTGGAAGAAGTGCTTGCTGCCCATGTTCAGCAGCGCCGAGCCGACGAAGCTGACCGCCACGAAGGTCGCCTCGCGCCACCGCCGGTAGCCCAGCAGCACACCGATGATCAGCACGTCGGCCGGGATCAGGAACCATTCGTAGCCCAGTCTGGAAATGAGCACGAAGAAGCGGTCCAGCAGCGGCGAATGCAGGCCATGCATCTGCCACAGCAGCGGCGCATCGAAATGGAACGATTCAAACTCGTGCACCTCGTCAGCCAGGGCGACGAAGCCGGCCAGCGGCAGCAGCACGCCACCGAACAGCAGGACCAGGCGCCAGGCATTGCGCGCCATCCAGTGGCGGAAGCCGGAGGCGGACTCCGGTGCAGCGAGGATCGCAGGCTTATCCGGCGCTTCGGACATACTTGTGTTCGACGTAATCGTCGATCAGGGCGACGAATTCCTGGGCGATGTTCTCGCCACGCAGGGTCACCTTCTTTTCGCCATCGACGAATACGGGCGCAGCCGGGGTTTCACCGGTGCCCGGCAACGAAATACCGATGTTGGCGTGCCGCGACTCGCCCGGCCCGTTGACGATGCAGCCCATCACCGCCAGGGTCATGTTCTCCGCACCCGGGTGGTGGATCTTCCACAGCGGCATCTTCTCGCGCACGTGGTTCTGTACCACCTTGGCCAGCTCCTGGAAGAACTCGGAGGTGGTGCGGCCGCAGCCCGGGCAGGCCGTGACCAGCGGCGTGAAGGCGCGCTGGCCGGTGGTCTGCAGCAGCTCCTGGGCGACGATCACTTCCTGCGTACGCGACTGGCCCGGTTCCGGGGTCAGCGAGATGCGAATGGTGTCACCGATGCCCTCCTGCAGCAGCACGCTCAGCGCCGCGGACGAGGCGACGATGCCCTTGCTGCCGATACCGGCCTCGGTCAGGCCCAGGTGCAGGGCGAAATCCGAGCGCTGGGCCAGGTCGCGGTACACCGCGATCAGCTCCTGCACGCCACTGACCTTGGCCGACAGCACGATGCGGTCGCGCGGCAGGCCGAGCTCCACCGCCTGCTCTGCCGAATCCAGCGCCGAGCGGATCAGCGCCTCGCGCAGCACGCGGCCAGCGTCCCAGGGCTGCTCACGCAGGTTGTTCTCGTCCATCAGCCTTGCCGCCAGGGCCTGGTCCAGCGAGCCCCAATTGGCGCCGATGCGCACCGGCTTGTTGTAGCGGATCGCGAACTCGATCAGCTGGGCGAATTGCAGGTCCTTCTTCTTGCCGAAGCCGACGTTGCCCGGGTTGATGCGGTACTTGGCCAGCGCTTCGGCACACGCCGGTTCGGCGGTCAGCAGCTGATGACCGTTGTAGTGGAAGTCGCCGATCAGCGGCACGTCGATGCCCATCATCGCCAGCTTGTCGACAATGCGCGGGATCGCCGCAGCCGCTTCCACGGTGTTGACGGTCAGCCGCACCATTTCCGAACCCGCACGCCACAACTCGGCCACCTGCTTCACGCTGGAGGCCACGTCGGAGGTATCGGTGTTGGTCATCGACTGCACCACGACCGGCTTGCCTCCGCCTACGGTGACCCCGCCGATCTGGACGGCATGGGTCTGGCGGCGGGGCCAGGCAGTGGCATCGGAAGGGGGCGTCGGGCGGGTAACGGCGTCGTGCATGGGCGCATTCTACCGCCCGCCTCCGCATTCCGGGTGACTCGCATTCAGCCGGCGGCACGGCTGCGGCCGATTGTCGCAGGCACGGTCACGCGTGAACGCATACGATGAGCGTGAATGACCGGTCCCGACGCCCCGTTTCTCCGAACCCTGTGCAGCCTGCGCTGGCTTGCCGTAGGTGGCCAGGCCGCCACCATCCTGGTTGCCACCTGGGTGCTGGGCCTGCCGTTGCCGCAGCTGCCATTGTGGGCGGGCGTGGCCGTGCTGACCCTGTTCAACATCTACACCCAGCTGCGCCCGGAGGCGGCCGACACCGCGCCACTGACCGCATTCGGCCACATTCTGGTGGACGTGATCATCCTGACCTGGATGGTGGGCTGGAGTGGCGGCATGGCCAACCCGTTCAGTTCGCTGTTCCTGATCCTGATCGCGCTCGCCGCGTTCGCCCTGCCCCTGCGCTGGGCACTGGCGGTGGCGCTGGCCTGCCTGCTCGGCTACGCCGCCAGCGGCATCTTCGGCCAGTCGCTGCCGGATGGCTATTTCCGCGCCCAGGACCTCAACCGCTGGGGCGTGGTCGCCAATTTCCTGATTTCCGCAGCGGTCGTGCTGACCTTTTCCACCCGCCTGGCACTGGCGCTGCGCCAGCGCGAACTGGAACTGTCGGCCCTGCGCGAACGCTTCGCCCGCAACGAGGGCATCGTCGCCCTGGCCACCCATGCCGCCTCGGTGGCGCATGAACTGAACACGCCGCTGGCGACCATGACCCTGCTCGCCGATGACGTGGCCGAGCGCAGCGAAGAGCCCGAAGTACGCGAAGACATGGAAACCCTGCGCGAGCTGCTGGTGCAGTGCCGCGAGCGCGTGCTGGCGCTGGCCGCACCGGCCTCGGCCGATGCACCGGGTCGCAGCCACTCCAGCGCCCAGCAGGTACTGGAACAGTGGCGCCTGGTGCGGCCGACCATCGACCTGCATCGCAATGACGATGCGCCGCTGCGGCTGCCACTCGACCCGGGCGTGGGCCATCTGCTGATGGTCCTGCTCAACAATGCCGCCGATGCCGGCGAGCAGGCCGGCCGGCCGCGCGTGGACCTGGACCTGCGCATCGAAGGCGACGACCTGATCGGCGAAGTCCGCGACTACGGCCACGGCTTCGACGCCCGTGCCGCGGTGCTGCCGGGCAAGCTGTTCGGCAGCAGCAAAAGCGAGGGCATGGGCGTCGGCCTGGCCCTGTCCCATGCCACCATCGAACGCCTCGACGGCGAGATGTGGATGCGCCCGGCCCAGGGGGCCGGCAGCCGCGTCGGCTTCCGCCTGCCGCTGGCCCCACGCGAGGACACCCCATGAGCCTTCATCATTCCACCCTGGGCCTGCTGGTCGACGACGACGAGCTGTACCTGCGTACCCTGCAGCGCAGCCTGGCCCGCAAGGGGCTTGAAACGCAGACCGCACAGGATGCCGCCAGTGCGCTGGCGCTGGCCCGCCAGCATCCGCCGGCGTTCGCGCTGATCGACCTGAAGCTGGGCAGCGATTCCGGCCTGGCACTGATCCAGCCGCTGCGTGCCCTGCGCGCGGACATGCGCATCCTGCTGGTGACCGGCTACGCGAGCATCGCCACCGCCGTGGAGGCGATCAAGCTCGGTGCCGACGACTACCTGCCGAAGCCGGCCACGGTGCCGATGATCCTGCGCGCGCTCGGCGAGGAAGACGACGGCCCGGCCGACGATGGTGAAATGGAAGTACCTGATGCGATGACGCCGATCAGCCGCCTGCAGTGGGAACACATCCAGCAGGCGATGCACGAGACCGGCGGCAACGTGTCCGCAGCCGCCCGCCTGCTCGGCATGCACCGGCGTTCGCTGCAGCGCAAGCTGGCCAAGCGGCCAAGCCCGGAACGCGATCCCAGCCGTTGATCGCCGGACCCGTCCGGCTCAGACCTCGGCCAGCACTGCTCGGTCCTGCGCGGCGCTGGAGCGCGACGCCGTCGCATCGACCCGCGCCGCTACCGTCTCCTGCAGCAGCGGCGACGGCAGCGTGCAGGCCGGATGCATGCGCAGGAAGCCATAGATCGTACCTGCCAGACCGATCATCAGGCCCGGAGTAAAGGCCGCGCGGGTCAGCCCGCCGACCATGCCCTGGTGCTCCTCGATCGAAGAAACGATCTCGATGGCGGCCTCGTCCTGCGGATAGGGACATCCCTCCGGATCCAGCGCAGCCGCCAGCACCAGCAGCTCCCGGGTGGACACATCGCCATGGCACAGGGTGTGGCTGAACCCCCATTTGCCGCGCGCGTCGGCCACAGCCCGCCGCATGTCACGCAACTGCGCGGGATCGCCGGTGCGGGCGTACAGATCCGCCGCCGCCAGACCGATGCCAACACTGCCATGGCACCAGGTCGGGAAATTCTTCTGCCCGTCCTCCAGGTGGATATCGCGCCAGCGCCCGGTATGCGACTCGAACAGCGCCGCCTGGAACGCAAAGGCTCCTTCGGCCAGCTGCCGCCAGGCGGCCCGCTCAGGCACGCTGCCGGCATCCGAACGCGCCAGCCGTGCCAGCGCCCAGCCCATGCCCATCGCGCCGTGGCCAAAGCCACCGATCGGCTCGCGGAACTGTGGCGTCGGCCAGCGTGCGCCGTCGGCATCGACGATCGCTGCTTCCTGCATGCGGCGCCCGGCTACAGCCGCCAACTCCAGCCAGCGCGATCTGCCGGTGGCCTCGGCCAGCGCCAGCAACGGCAGGATCATGCCGGACACGCCATCAATCAGTTCGAATTTCACCGGCCCCTGGAAACCACGACGTTCCACTCCTTCCGCACAGCGCTCGGCCAGCGCGAGCAGTGCGGGGCGCTGCAGCAGATCATGCAATGCCAGCAGGGTCCAGATCTGCGAGCCCGAGCCGACGAAACCACCATCGATCCCGGCGGGATGGCGCTCGCACATGGTCTGGAACACCGCAATGGCGCCTTCGATGGCCGGATCCAACCCAGCCACCGGATCGGCACGTCCCTGCTCCACTTCCCGGCGGTAGGCCGCCAGCGCGAACGCAATGCCTCCCAGCCCGAAATACAGGTCGGGCTGCACCGGCCGGACGGTCCATCCTGTGCGGGTCACCTCGGGCGTGATCCAGGTCATCGAACCGTCTTCACCGTGCACGGCAAGCCGCAGAAGATTCTCCACCGCGTGTGCCGCAAGCGTTCGTCGGCGCAGGTCCAGATCGTCCGCGCGAGGCTGCTGCGCGGCGTAGCTATAGCCGGACCGAGCCTCGGCGCGGGCCAGCGCGTGCTGGTTCAGGTCGGTGGCCACCAACGTGCTGCGGATGGTCACGTCTTCGAGGTCGATGCGCATCGAACGCCAGTTGTCGGCGATGGAGCGGATGCGGGTCGCGTCCAGCTGTGAAGTGAAGATCGGAATGTCACCGTGGCGCAGGTCGTCCACTTCTCCACGTACGGTTTCCAGGTCCGATGGCGCAGCCGGTGACACCGCTGCATTGCGCACCAGCAGATCGATCGCGCGTTCAACCGCCTGGGCTTCCTTGTGCAGCGATGCCGGATGCCAGAGCATCCGCCCGAGCTCGGCGTAGGCCATGGTCGGCCGCCGCACATCCCGCACCTGGCAGCCTTCGAAAGCCGCCAGGAGTAGCATCAGTTCGCCCTTTGCATCGAGCGCGCGCAGGCGCCCACTGGCGTCGATGAAGCCCTCGCTGATGTGGTCCCAGTACAACGAAACATCCGGCTGTGGGCTGGGGTGGTTCTGCGCGATGGCGACTTCGGCCTCGACCATGCCCAGCCGGGCCGGCCCCGTCCCATCCTCGACAATCACCGGCACCTGTACCCGCGGCTGCTCGCCCGGCAATGCGCCGGCGGCCGACAGGTCCACACCTTCCATGCCGAGGCCGGTGGTGCGGAACGGCACAATGCCGGTGCGCAGTACGGAATTGCGCATCAGCTTGATGGCCGTGTCGTAGGCGTCACCCAGGCCCGACGGCTCGACGTCGATCACCTGCGAGAACACACTTTCTGCATCGATCACGACCGGCACCGGCCCGACAGCGATCAGGTTCTCCAGATGGATGTCGGTACCACCGACCAGGCGCAGGATCGCCAGCCAATGGCCAAGACCGCGGTAGTAGGCACGCAGTTCTTCGTCATCGGCGCAATGACGGTGCGCGGCAAACGCGGCCCAGCCATGGCTGCCGCGATCAACCACACGCGGCACGCGCACCCGATCCGGGCCCTCGCCAAAGACCGCAGCGAGCAGGCCATCGAGCGCCGCATCGATGCGCAGCGAGCGCGGCTTGTACATCAGCACGCCGCCATCGAACTGCAGCCGTGCCACGGTCCGGCCGCCGCCGTGCAGGTCACCCCGTCCCAGCGCGATCGCACGCAGCGATCCTGCCGGACTGCCGAGCAGGTCCGTCAGCAGCGCACGATCACGGCCGATGCGCGCGGCCAGCTCCACCACAGCCGCACATTGTCCTTCGAGCATGCGCGACAGTCGCGGCAGCAGCACCGGGTAGCGTCGCTGCAGATGCTCATGGAAGCCCTCGCCGGTGGCGAGGGCCACGAATTCGTCCAGCGCACCGGCGCCCTCAAGCGGGCCGATGTCACCACCGCGCGCGGCCGCATGCAGTTCCAGCAGCAGTACGCGGTTGAGCTTGAGCTGGGCATGTTCACGAAGCGCCGCATCGCCCTGCTCATGCAGGAGTGCGCGCTCGTCTGGCCGCAGATCGATGGCGGGGTCATGCAGGCCAGCCGTCAACGCGGTGCGCGCGTCGACAAGAAAATGTTCGGTGATGCGCGCAAACGCGGCCGCAGCCGGAGAAGCGGTCATTACGCCCCCTGCAAAGTGTCCAGAGTCTGTTCCAGTCGCCGGCACGCAGCGCAAGCCGCTGCGTGCCGGCTCGGGCTACATCAACAGCACAGGCAGTGATTGACCACCGACATCGTGGTGGTGCACTCGGTACCGCCACCGGTGATCAGGGTGTCGGAGGCCGACGTGAGCGCGGACTCGGTGGCCCCAGCGCCATAGATGAACAGCGAACCCGCAGGGTTGGCGCATCCATCCACATCGTCCGAGCCATTGAGCCAGCCGGACACAACATCGTCGTTCAGATCCATTCGCAATCTCCTGTCATTCACAACATGAGGCGTTGAGGACATGGATCGATTCCACGTCCCTTCGGATACGGCCAGTCCCTGGCATCAACATCATGCTGCGAGCGATACTGGATGACAGGTACAGCCGCCCGTGCACACTGCATCCGCGTGTGAAGTGCGTCAAGCTGCGCTGCGGCAGGACGCACGAATACGCTGCACGTGCGGTACGGAAGTGACGTGGAATGAGTGGCCGCGCCGCCATTCCTGCGCGACCGGATCGAAGGCAACCGGAGAGGCATCGGATGGCCGGCCGGCGCCGGCACATCCGCAGCCCGGGTCAGCCCTTCAGCTGCGCGAGGATCTCGCGGGTCATCGGATCGGCAATCGCCACATCCTCACCCTGCAGCGCCGGCAACAGGCCACTGGCCAGCTGCTTGCCAAGCTCGACACCGAACTGGTCGAAGGCATTGATGTTCCAGATCACCGACTGCACGTACACGGCGTGTTCGTACATGGCGATCAGCGCACCCAGCGCCTGCGGGGTCAGCGCGTCGAGCAGGATCAGCGTGCTCGGGCGGCCGCCCGGGTAATCACGGTGCGGGTCGTCGCTGCTCTGGCCATTGGCCAGTGCTTCGGTCTGCGCCAGCAGATTGGCCAGCAGGGCCTGATGATTGATCGTGTAGGGATCGTCGTTGTGTACGCAGCCGATGAAGTCGGCCGGAACGATGCTGGTGCCCTGATGCAGTGCCTGGAAGAAGCTGTGCTGCACATCGGTGCCCGCGCCGCCCCACCACACCGGTACGGTGTCGGTGGTGACCGGCTGGCCGTCACGCTGCACGCGCTTGCCCAGGCTTTCCATCACCAGCTGCTGCAGGTAGGCCGGCAGCAGTGCAAGGCGCTGGTCGTAAGTCATCACCGCGTGCGTGGCATGGCCCAGCAGGTTGCGGTTCCAGATGTCGGTCAGGCCGTGCAGCACCGGCAGGTTGCGCTCCAGCGGTGCATCCAGCGCGTGCGCATCCATCTGCGCGGCGCCGTCCAGCAACTGCTCGAAGCGCTCGAAGCCGATCGCAAGCGCGATCGGGAAACCAACGGCCGACCACAGCGAATAACGGCCACCGACCCAGTCCCACATCGGCAGTACGCGATCGGCGGCGATCGCGAAGGCCTTGGCGGCGCGATCCGGATTGGCGCTGACTGCATACAGGCGCTCGCTGCCACCCAGCCAGTCGTGCAGGATCTGGCCGTTGAGCAGGGTTTCCTGGGTACCGAAGGTCTTGGAGATGAGGATGCCGGCGGTCTTCGCCGGATCCAGCGTGGCCAGCGTGCGCTGCATGGCGGCGCCGTCCACGTTCGATACGAAATGCACGCGCAGGCGCGCGCCGGTGACCGGGCGCAACGCATCGGCGACCAGGCGCGGACCGAGATCGGAACCACCGATGCCGACGCTGACCACGTCAGTGACGCCGCTGTCTTCCAGCGCACGCACCAGCACGCCCATGCGCTGGCGGATCCCGCGCGCGGTGGCATAGGCCTCGGCTGCCACCGGCGCATCGACCACGTCGCCGCGCAGCGCGGTATGCAGCGCGGCGCGACCTTCGGTCAGGTTGACCTGCTCGCCACGGAACAAGCGGGTGATGGCACCACCGACATCACGGTCGGCGGCCAACGTGAGCAGGGCCTGCAACGCCGCGGCATCGTATTTCTGCCGCGCGAAGTTGACGTACAACGGACCGACCCGCAGCGCCAAGTCCTGCACGCGGCCGGGTTCGGCGGCGAGCAGGCTGGGAATGCTTGCGCCCTTCAGGCGCTGGGCGTGGGAATGCAGCGAGTCGAATCCGTTGTTCGTTGTCATGCGGCCTGGGTCGGGATCGTGTCGTTGGTGTGGGAGATCTGGTTCTTGCCATCAACGTACACCAGCTTCGGCTTGAAGCTGTCAGCTTCCTGCTCGGTCATGCTGGCGAACGCGGCGATGATGATGATGTCACCGACCTGCACGTGGCGCGCAGCACCACCGTTGAGCGAGACAACGCCGCTGCCGGCTTCGGCGCGGATGGCGTAGGTCGAGAAGCGCGCACCGTTGGTCACGTCCCAGATGTGCACCTGCTCGAACTCGCGGATGCCGGTGGCAGCCAGCAGGTTGTCATCGATGGCGATCGAGCCTTCGTAGTTCAGCTCGGAATGGGTGACGGTGGCGCGGTGGATCTTGGTCTTGAGCAGGGACAGGTGCATGGGGGCGCTGCAACGGCAAAGGAAAGAGCGGATTCTAGCACCCGCTTGGCCATCGTCAGGGGGCCGCAGCAGGACGCTGAAGGCTGTTCAGGCCCCCTCCCCCGGCGGCGGCGGCGCGGCATGCCCGGAACGGCCCTCCAGAGACAGCCGGAACACCGTATGGAAGGCCAGCCCGGCGACCAGGCCGAAGCCACCTGCGGCCAGCACCTGCAAGGCATAGCTGATCACGTCGAAGGTGTCGACATAGCGCAGGCGCTGCAGCAGCGGACCATTGTCCGCGCCCGGCCAGGTGCAGGTGGCCATGGCCAGCGCGCCCAGCCCGAAGCCGACCAGCACGAATCCAGTCCGGCGCAGCCGCTGTTGAGACTGCAGGATCAGCGCCATCGGCAGCAACACCGCGATCGCATTGCACACGGCCAACACGAACATCAGCCCACCGCCGGTAAGCGCAGGCATCGGCGTGCGCCTGAATTCAAGCGCGAACAACAGGCCGCCAAACAGCTGAGCCGGCAGCATGCCGGCGGCCAGCACCGCCAGGATCGAGGCCTGGGCAAGACGGCCGGTATCGGTGCTGGGGGTCTTCATTACCGGTCTCCCGTCCGTGGGAAGTCGAGAGGCGCCCGTTGCGGGCGCCCCGGAGCCGCATGCGGCTCAGAACTCCAGGTTGTCTATCAGGCGCGTGCTGCCCAGGCGTGCGGCGATCAGCGCCACGCGGCCACCGCCGTCGAAGGTCGGCTCGGCCAGCTCCGGGGTCCGCAGCACCGCATAGTCGACCTGGAAACCGGCCACCTGCAATGCCGCCGTGGCGTCGGCCTCGATGCGATCACGTGCCTGCCCGGCCACGTAGCCTTCGCGCATGCCCAGCAGGGTACGGTGGATGGTGGTCGCAAGCGGGCGCTGTTCGGCGCTCAGGTACTGGTTGCGCGAACTCTTGGCCAGGCCATCCTCGTCGCGCACGATGTCCGCACCGACGATCTGGATCGGGAACGACAGCTCGGCCACCATCTGGCGGATGACCGCCAACTGCTGGTAATCCTTGCGGCCGAACACGGCCACATCCGGCTGCACCTGCAGGAACAGGCGCGCGACCACCGTGCACACGCCATCGAAGTGACCCTGGCGGCTGGCGCCTTCCAGCACTTCACTCACGCCCGGCGCGTGCATGCGCGTGGTCTTGTCCACGCCCAGCGGGTACATCGCCTCGACGCTGGGCAGCCACACCGCATCGCAGCCGGCCTGCTCCAGCCCGGCCACGTCGGCCTCGGGCGTGCGCGGGTAGCGGCTGAAATCCTCGTTCGGCCCGAACTGGGTCGGGTTGACGAAGATGCTCGCCACCACCTTGTCGGCGTACTGGCGGGCCAGGGTCACCAGCGAATGGTGACCCCCATGCAGGTTGCCCATGGTCGGCACCAGCGCCACGCGCAGGCCCTCGCGCTTCCACTGGGCGATCTGCCCGCGCAGTGCGCCGAGCTCGTTGAAGGTCTGGATCATTGGGCGTAGGCGTGCTGTTCGTCGGGGAAGCTGCCGTCGCGCACGGCGTCGGCATAGGCGCGGGTGGCACCGGCCACCGAACCGCCTTCGGCAAGGAAATCCTTGACGAACTTGGGACGGCGATGACCACTGTCCAGGCCGAGGAAATCATGCAGCACCAGCACCTGGCCATCGCACTGCGGGCCTGCGCCAATGCCGATGGTCGGCACATCCACCGCAGCGGTCACTTCGGCGGCGACCGGAGTCGGCACGCATTCGAGCACCATGATGCTGGCGCCGGCAGCGGCCACAGCCTTGGCATCTTCCACCAGCTGGCGCGCGGCATCGCCACGACCCTGGATCTTGAAGCCGCCCAGTCGCAGCACCGACTGCGGGGTCAGGCCCAGATGCGCGCAGACCGGAATCTCGCGCTCCACCAGGTAGCGGATGATGTCGACCTTGAAGCCGGCACCTTCGATCTTGACCATCTCGGCGCCGGCCTGCAGCAGCTGCAACGAGGCATCCAGCGCGCGCTCCGGGGTGGCATCGGCGCCGAACGGCAGGTCGGCCACCAGCAACGCACGCTGCAGCACGCGGGCCACGGCGCGGGTGTGGTAGACCATGTCGGCCACGGTCACCGGCAAGGTCGAATCATGGCCCTGCACGACCATGCCCAGCGAATCGCCGATCAGGATCAGGTCGACGCCGTTGGCATCGAAAGTGCGGGCGAAGCCGGCGTCGTAGGCGGTCAACATGACCAGCTTCTGGCCATTGCGCTTGGCCTCGGCCAGGGCGGGAACGGTCCAGGGCTTGCTGTCTGCGTGGGTGCTCATGTGCTGATAACCGGGGGAGATAACCCGGGCATTATCACCCTATCGGCGCAATCCCGCAGGCATCCACCCGCATCACTGCATCCCGCACGCGGCCATGGCCGGGAATGGCCAGATCCGGCGCGATTTCGGCCAGCGGCACCAACACGAAGGCACGCTCGTGCAGGTAAGGATGCGGCACCTGCAGACCAGGCTGGTCGAGCACCTGCGCGCCATACAGCAGCAGGTCCAGGTCCAGCGCGCGCGGGCCCCAGTGCACCGCCGGATCGCGTACGCGACCAAAACGCTGCTCCAGCGCCAGCATCGCCTGCAGCAGCGTATCGGCGGGCAGCGTGGTCTCGACCGCAGCCACCGCGTTGACGAACGGCGGCTGGTCTTCATTGCCCCAGGCCGGCGTGGCGTACAGCCTTGAGGCTTGGCGCAGGCGGGTATCGGGCAGGCCATCGAGCGCGGCAATCGCCGCGCCGACGGTGACGGCCGCGTCGCCAAGGTTGGCGCCGAGGCCGATCCAGGCGAGGGTCATCGTTTACTCGCCAGCCGCACCGGCCGGGGCACCCGGACGACGGCGGCGACGGCGGCGCTTGCGCGGTGCCCCGCTCTCGTCATCCCCCTCTTCGCTGTGCATCACGTCCAGCGACGACTCCAGCTCACGACCGGACTGCGCCTGCGCCTCACGCCAGAACTCGACATCGGCGGCGTGCTCGGCCGAGGCCACCTGGCGCAGGCTGAGGAAGTCGAACGCAGCGCGGAAACGCGGATGGGTCAGGGTACGGAACACGCGCTTGCGCTGGCGCGAGCTGAAGCGCGACTGCAGCAGCCAGATTTCCTGCATCGGCAGCGAGAAGCGGCGCGGCAGCGCGATGGTGCTCAGCTGCTGCACCGTGACGCGGTCGGCCGCACGGCGCTGCGCCTCTTCCGGTGCCACGCCCTGCTTGAGCAGGGTTGCCTGGGCCCGGCAGAACGCCGGCCACAGCAGCAGCGCAAACAGGAACGCGGGCGAGACTGGTTCATCGTTGGCCACGCGGGCATCGGTGTTGGCCAGGCCCTCCACCAGCATGCGGCGCAGCGCGCCGGTGCGGTTGGACTTCAGCGCCTTGGCGCTTTCAGGGAACAGCACGTCCAGCAGGCCGTAGCGCTCAAGGCCTTCGAAGCTGGCCACGCCGTGCCCGGACAGGAACAGCTTGAGCACTTCCTCGAACAGGCGCGCCGGTGCGGCTTCGTTGAGCAGGCCCGCCAGGTGCGGGATCGGCGCGGCGGTGCCCTCTTCGATCTGGAAGCCGAGTTTGGCCGCCAGGCGCACCGCACGCAGCATGCGCACCGGATCTTCGCGATAACGCTGCTCGGGGTCGCCGATCAGCTTCATCAGGCGCGCCTGGACGTCTTCGAAGCCGCCGGTGTAATCGCGCACCGAGAAGTCCTCGATGGCGTAGTACAGGGCGTTGCAGGTGAAGTCGCGGCGGATGGCGTCGTCTTCGATGGTGCCGTACACGTTGTCGCGCACGAGCATGCCGTTTTCCATCTCGCGGTCGCCGCTGCCGTCATCGCTGTTGGCACGGAAGGTGGCGACTTCGATGATCTCGCGGCCGAACACGACGTGGGCGAGGCGGAACCGGCGACCGATCAGGCGGCAGTTGCGGAACAGCTGCTTGACCTGTTCGGGCGTGGCGTCGGTGGCCACGTCGAAATCCTTGGGTTGGCCATTGACCAGCAGATCGCGCACCGCGCCGCCGACAAGGTAGGCGCCGAAGCCGGCATCGCGCAGGCGATAAAGCACGCGCAGGGCGTTCGGGCTGATGTCCTTGCGGGAGATCGTGTGCTGGTCGCGCGGGATGACGCGCAGGCTGAACGGTGATGTAGCAGAGGAAATGATGTTGGCGCTTCCGGTTGAAGTTTCGGGATTGCCCAATGGCATCGAGGTGCATATACTAGCGCTCCTGCCTCGGCAGCGACACAGTTACGCTCCCTTCGTCTAGTGGTTAGGACGTGGCCCTCTCAAGGCTAAAACAGGGGTTCGAGTCCCCTAGGGAGCGCCAGTCGCCGCAGCAGGAACCGAAAAAGCCCGCCTTTGTGCGGGCTTTTCTGTTTTCCGGGGTTGCATTGGCATCGATCGGCCTGGTCGCAGTAGCGCCTTCCTGTTCCTGCGTGGGAGCGGGCAGGCCACCCTGGCCTGGACACGCCAAAACCCATCCATGGTGCTCGATGGCGCCATCCTTGGCTCCAACGGTCCAAGCCAGGGTGGCCCGCCCCCTCCTGACAGTTTCCCGCGACGGCGGCACGAACAGCCTCGCCCCTCCGCAGCCAATTCAATCCCGACGCGCAGACCTGTGTCCGCCAGAACCGCAATGCCTGACGCGAAGGCGGGGCAGTTCAAGCCGGGACCGTTGGCGCCATGGGTTGGGCGCATGCGCCCGACGGGTTGGGCAGGAGCCCAACCCCGGTCTTGCCGTGTGCGCGGGACAGCGCACGCGAGCAAGGCGCCATCGAGCACCATGGATGGGCTTTTGCGTGTCCTGGAGAGGGCGGCCTGCCCCCTCAAACTCGGGACAACCAGGCGCCAACAGGATGCAACCGAAGCCGGGCAGCGTCAGCCTTCCATCTGCTCCAGCTCCTTGCCCTTGGTCTCGCGTACGTAACGGACCACGAAGAAGATCGAGAGGATCGCAACGACAGCGTAGATGCCGTAGGCCCCGGCCAGGCCGATGCCGGCCAGCATCATCGGGAAGGTCACGGTGATCGCGAAGTTCGAGGTCCACTGCGCCGCGCCGGCCACCGCCAGTGCCGGGCCGCGGATCTGGTTCGGGAACATTTCGCCCAGCATCACCCACATCACCGGGCCCCAGGACATGTTGAAGAACACCACATAGACGTTGGCCGCAACCAGCGCCAGCCGGCCCATGCCATCGGACAGCTGCAGGCGACCATCGGCCAGGCTGCCGCTGGCAAACGCCACCACCATCAGCACCAGCGCCACCGACATGCCAACCGAGCCGATCCACAGCAGCGGCTTGCGCCCGATGCGGTCGATCAACAGCACCGTCAGCAGGCAGGCGCCGATGCTCAGCGCGCCGGACAGCACGTTGATCAGCAGCGCGTCGCTTTCCGAGAAGCCCACCGCCTGCCACAGCACCGCGCCGTAATAGAACACCACGTTGATGCCGACCAGCTGCTGGAACATGGCCAGGCCAATGCCTACCCAGAGGATCGGGCGCAGCTTGCCGGTGACCGTGTCGCGCAGGTCGCTGAAGCGCGGCTTGTGCTGATCCTGGGCCAGGCTGGCTTCGATCTCGGCCTGCTTGGTCGCCGCTGCCGCCTCGCCGTACAGTCGCGACAGTACCGCCCTCGCCTGCTGCTGACGCCCCTTCAGGACCAGGAAGCGCGGGCTTTCCGGAATCACCAGCAACAACAGCAGGAACAGCGCGGACGGCAGCGCCTGCATCCAGAACATCCAGCGCCAGGCCTCATGGCCCAGCCATAGCGGCTCGGTTGACGCCCCAGCAGCTCGGGCCAGCAGGTAATTGCTGAGGAAGGCGGCGAACAGGCCGCAGATGATCGCCATCTGCTGCACCGTGGCCAAACGCCCGCGATAGCGCGCCGAGGCCACCTCGGCAATGTAGGCCGGCGACATCACGCTGGCCGCGCCCACCGCGAAGCCGCCGAGCACGCGTGCGGCGATGAACAGCCAGGAAGCGTGAGCGGCACCGGCGCCCAGCGCCGAAACCAGGAACATCAGTGCCGAGGCAATCAGCACGCCACGACGGCCCAGGCGATCCCCCAGCCAGCCGGCCAGGAAGGCACCTATCGCGCAGCCCAGCAGCATCGAGGCGACTTCGAAACCGAGCGCCGCCTCGCTGGAGTTGAAGGCCTGGCGCAGGCCGTCGACCGTGCCATTGATGACACCACTGTCGAAGCCGAACAGGAATCCACCCAGTGTGGCCACGCAGCTGATCAGGACGATGAATGCAGTGTTCTCACCACCATGGGAGGCGATGTTGGGCTGGGCTGGGGACATGAACGATCCTGCTGGGAAGGGGGCCGGCCATCCAACGCAGCCGGCTGACCCGCAGCGTCGCACAGGCCTCACCCTGCCGCCAACGACCACCACGGCCGCGCCTGCCAGACGCCCGATTTCCGCCCCGCGCCGACACCGGGGGCCAACCTGTTCTAGAATTGGCGGGTTCAGGAATCGATCCACCCCCAGCCCATGCCCTTTGTCGTCACCGAAAACTGCATCAAGTGCAAACACACCGATTGCGTGGAAGTATGCCCCGTGGATTGCTTCCACGAAGGCCCGAACTTCCTGGTGATCGACCCGGATGAGTGCATCGACTGCACCCTCTGCGAACCGGAATGCCCGGTCAACGCGATCTTCCCGGAGGACGATGTTCCTGCCGGCCAGGAGAGCTTCGTCGCCCTCAACGCCGAGCTGGCGAAGGAGTGGCCGGTACTGACCGTGCGCAAGGACCCGCCCGCCGACGCCGGCGAATGGGACGGCAAGCCGGACAAGCTGAAGCTGCTGGAGCGCTGAGAAGCGCCTCTTGCGGCAACGAAAAGGGCGCCTATGGCGCCCTTTTTCGTTGCTCGGCAGATAGCATCCGCGCGATCCGATAGGTGCCAACCGCAAGATCCGGTAGCTGCCAACCGCAGGATCCGGTAGGTGCCAACCTTGGTTGGCACAGAAGCGCCGACCAAGGTCGGCCTCTACCCGGGCACGTGCGGACCTGGGCCCGCACCCACCCGACCGGCCCTTACTGGGCCAGCTTTGCCTTGAGCGCGGCGATCAGCTTCACCGGCGCTTCTGCAGTGGCCGGCAGGCCACGCGGGTCGACCGCGGAGATGTAGGCGCCGGCATCGACGGCGACCACGCGGACCAGGAAGTTGCTGCCTTCGTAGGCCACGTCATACGAGCCCAGCAGCTGCGCGCGGCTGGCGATGGTCACGCCTTCCACGCCTTCCAGCGCGGTGCCGACCTTGGCGAAAGCCTCGTCCTTGCCGCCGGCGATGGTGAAACCGGTGTTGCCCACGGCCGGGGCCGCAGCCACTGGGGCCGCCGGCTTGGTCGCCGAGGCAAGGGTCGGCACCTTGTTGTCACTGGTGGCGTTGGGCAGGTTCAGGTCCGGCGGCACTTCCAGCGGACGCATTTCCGGGGCCAGGGCGTAGTCGCCCTTGACGCCACGCTTGAAGCAGCCGGTGGTGCCGGCGGCAACGGCCACCGCAAGCAGGGCGTAGGACAGCACGCGGACGGTGGATACGGATTGACGCATGTGAATCTCCTGGGTCAGACCAAGACGGAAGGTCAGTGGCTGGAAAGGGCTTCGAGGGCGGCGATGTCGCCGGCAAGATGATCGGCCGCCGGATGGTGCGCCGCCGACAGCGGCAGCAGCGGCAGGCGCAGGTCGTGACCGATGCCGATACGGCGCAGCAGCGCCTTGACCGGAATCGGGTTCGGCTCAACGCCGCAGAAATCATGGAACGGCTGCAGGCGCGCATCCCAGGACCCGGTGGCTTCGTGGTCGTGGGCGGCAGCCAGCTCGCACATCCGGCGGTAGGCGCCGGGCAGCACGTTGGAGCCGACCGAGATCAGGCCATCGATACCGGCCTGGATCGAGCGCGCCGCCGTACCGTCGTCGCCACTGAGCACGGCAAACTGCGGGCTGCGCAGGGCGAGCAGCGCCTGCACCCGGCCGGTGTCACCCACCGCCTCCTTGATGCCGACGATGTTGGAATGGCTGGCCAGTTCGGCCACGGTCTCCGGCTGCATGTCGCACCCGGTACGGCCGGGCACGTTGTACAGCACGACCGGCAGCCCGCCCTGGTCGGCAACCGCGCGGTAGTGGGCGATCAGGCCAGCCTGGGTCGGCCGCACGTACGGCGGGGTGACCACCAGCGCGTGGCTGGCGCCAAGCGCGGCGGCACGGCGGGTCTGTTCGATGGTCTTGGCGGTGCCCGACAGGCCGGTACCGGCCATGACCGGGATGCGGCCGCCGATGCGCTCGACCGCGCTGGCCAGCAGCAGGTCGTACTCGGCATCGGTGAGGGTCGCTGCTTCACCGGTCGAGCCGGCTACGACAACGCCATGGACGCCACCTTCCAGTTGCAGGTGCAGCAGGCGCTGCCAACCGTCGGGATCGAGGGCGCCGTCGGCCCGGAACGGGGTCGCCAGCGCGGTGATGAGGCCGGAAAGGGACAAGGACGTGCTGCTCTTGGCTGGAAAGGGAAAACGCCCGCCACGAAAGGCCGGGGGCGACCTGAATGTTACTTGCGGCGCGAAAGCACGGGCAAGTATGCTGGACACCGGTGGATCCCCGCCTCTGGCGGGCATTCAGACTAACGCATGCATTACCCGGAATCGCCTTGACCGACACCACCCCGCGCCCCGCGCCGAGCGAAAACCACCTCCTGATCAACGCCTACACGACGCATCCGGAGTCCCCCCTGCTGTCCGTCACCCGCCGCATTGCCGACAGCGGCTGCAATCTGGTGGACGCACGCCTGGCCACGGTCGGCCGCGATGTCTCGGTCACCGCCCTGGCCACCGGCTCCTGGGACTCGGTGGCCAAGCTGGAAGCGATGCTGACCCGGCTGGAGCGCGAAGAGGGCCTGAAGCTGGTCTGGTACCGCACTGCCGCCAAGCAGGCGCAGTCCAACCTGCTGCCGTACATCGTCGAAGTGATCGCCGCCGACAAGCCGGGCATCCTGTTCCAGCTGGCCGATTTCTTCGACCGCCAGGGCATCACCATCGAGAACCTGCAGAGCACGCGCTACCGCGCCATGCAGACCGGTGCGGAGATGTTCAGCGCGCAGGTCACCATCGGCGTGCCGGCCAACATGCACATCGCCGCGCTGCGCGACGACTTCCTTGAATTCTGCGACCACCTGAACCTGGACGCGATCATGGACCCGATGAAATTCTGATTCTTCGCGCGCCTCTCACGGGCGCGTGGCGTTTCATGCAATTGTCGTAGAAAGAACCCAGGCTCGACAGAAGGACCTCATGAACAACGGCGATACCCTGGACAGCACCACCCTCTCCCTGCCGCTGGCGCTGTCCGGTGGCGAACAGGCCACTCTCGGCGACTACGCCGGCCACTGGCTGGTGCTGTACTTCTATCCCAAGGACAGCACCCCCGGCTGCACCACCGAAGGCATCGACTTCAACGCACTGCTGCCGAAATTCAAGAAGGCAGGCGCGGTGGTACTCGGTGTCTCGCGCGACTCGGTGAAGTCGCACGACAACTTCTGTGCCAAGCAGGGCTTCAACTTCCCGTTGGTCAGCGATGGCGACGAAGCGCTGTGCAGCGCCTTCGACGTGATCAAGATGAAGAACATGTACGGCAAGCAGGTACGTGGCATCGAACGCAGCACCTTCCTGATTTCCCCCGACAGCCGCATCGTGCAGTCCTGGCGCAAGGTCAAGGTTGCCGGCCATGCCGATGCAGTTCTCACCGAACTGAAGGCCTCCCAGTCCAAGTGAGTCCCACTGCCTACTGTGTCTGCCATCACCCTGCCCCGCAGCAGGCCGTGGTGGTTTTTCCCTGTCCGTAACCAGGAATCGACGATGACCCGAGGCAAGCGCATCTACGTGCTGGATACCAACGTGCTGATGCACGATCCCACCGCGCTGTTCAAATTCGAGGAGCACGACGTCTACCTGCCCATGCAGGTGATCGAGGAGCTGGACAACGGCAAGAAGGGCACCTCCGAAGCGAGCCGCAACGCCCGCCAGGTGAGCCGCTTCCTCAACGAGCTGGTGCAGGAATCCGGCCTGGACAACCTGGCCGACGGCATTCCACTGCAGCGTCCCAATGGCCTGCAGCTGCGCGGCAAGCAGAGCGCCGGCAAGCTGCGCTTCCAGACCAGCCATTTCGACGCCGGCAAGAGCTTCGGCAAGGTCATCCCGGACAACGCCATCCTCGGCGCGATCCTGGCACTGAAGGAAGAAACCCCGGACCTGCCGGTGGTGTTCGTTTCCAAGGACATCAACCTGCGGATCAAGGCCGCGATCGCCGGCATCGTGTCCGAGGACTACGAGAACGACCGCGCGCTGGACGATTTCAGCCTGCTCTACACCGGCGCCACCGAGCTGCCGGAAGACTTCTGGAAGCGCCACGGCGATGACCTGCGCAGCTGGAGCGACAAGGGCCGCACGCATTACGAAATCCTGGCGCAGGATGGCGAGGAGTGGTACCCGAACCAGTACGTCTACCTGCCTGGCGAAGATGAAGTCGAGCTGCGCGTCAGCCGCGTGGTCGGCGACGGCAAGGTGGTGCTGTCACTGGTCGATGATTTCCGCCACGGCAGCCACGCCGTGTGGGGCATCAGCGCACGCAACCGCGAGCAGAATTTCGCGCTCAACGCACTGATGGATCCGGAGATCGACTTCGTCACGCTGCTGGGTACCGCCGGCACCGGCAAGACCCTGCTGGCGCTGGCCGCCGGCCTGGCGCAGACGATGGACCAGCAGCGCTACCGCGAGATCATCATGACCCGCGCCACGGTCAGCGTCGGCGAGGACATCGGCTTCCTGCCCGGCACCGAGGAAGAGAAGATGACACCGTGGATGGGCGCGTTGACCGACAACCTGGAAGTGCTCACGCACAACCAGGAAGGCGGCACCTGGGGGCGCCAGGCCACCAACGACCTGCTGGCCAGCCGCATCAAGATCCGCTCGATGAACTTCATGCGCGGCCGCACCTTCCTGTCGCGCTACCTGATCCTGGACGAGGCGCAGAACCTCACCCCCAAGCAGATGAAGACGCTGATCACCCGTGCCGGCCCCGGTACCAAGATCGTCTGCCTGGGCAACGTCGAGCAGATCGACACCCCGTACCTGACCGAGACCACCTCGGGCCTGACCTACGCGGTGGATCGCTTCAAGAACTGGCCGCATAGTGCGCACATCACCCTGCGCCGAGGCGAACGCTCGCGCCTGGCCGATTACGCTTCGGAGGTGTTGTGAACCGCTGCACCCGCCTGCTGCTGCCCACGGCTGCGATCGCCCTCGCAGCCGCCCTGGGTGCCTGCACCACCACGCGCGGCCCGGCCAGCGTGCCGACCGCCGAGCGTACCGGCCAATCCTGGGTGGTCACCCGCCCGATCATCGCCGCGCAGGTGCTCGACACCTGCTCGCGCCCCAGTCCCGGCCGCGAGGCCGGGCGGGTCAGCGGATACTGGGCACCCAGCCGGCAGCAGATCGACCAGCTGGAGGCGAAGCTGCCTTCGCTGGAAGCACAGGTTCCCAAGGTGCTGGATTTCGATCGCCAGTACGTCGGCATCGAAAGCGCAGGCAAGCGGCTGATCTACATCAACGCCTTCCACCTGCCTGACGATGGCAGCATCAATCCGGCCCGTGAGGCGATCCGCGTCTGTGACGGCGGCACGCAGTTCTGGGGCGCGGTATTCGACCCGGCCAGCAACACGTTCAGCGAGCTGCAGTTCAACGGCGGCTTCGGCGGGCCCTGAGGGGCCCCGCCGATGGGAATACGCCTGCCCACCTGGGTCTGGATCGGCGCGGTCGCGCTTTCGTGCGTGGCCGGCATGGTCAACGTGGTCGGCTTCCTCGGTTTCGAGCACCAGGCGGTCAGCCACATGACCGGCAGCACCAGCCAGCTGGGCATGGCGCTGGCCCAGGGTGACTGGCGCGCGGTCGGCCACCTGTGGGGATTGCTGATCGCGTTTTCGCTGGGCGCGATGCTCAGCGGCCTGCTGATCCAGGACAGCGCATTGCAGCTGGGCCGCCGCTACGGTGTCGCGCTGGCGCTGGAATCGGCACTGCTGCTGGTGGCCATTCCGCTGTTCGAACAGCATCAGATCTGGGGTGCACTGGCCGCCGCCATGGCCTGCGGCCTGCAGAATGCGATGGCGACCACCTTCAGTGGCGCGGTGGTGCGCACCACCCACCTCAGCGGCATGTTCACCGACCTCGGCATCGGCCTGGGCCACCTGCTGCGCGGACTGCCGCTGCAGGTACGGCGGCTGACCCTCAGCGGCCTGATCATCAGCGGCTTCCTCGGCGGCGGCATCCTCGGCGCCTGGTTGTTCATGCGCTGGCAATACGACGCCCTGCTCGCCCCCGCCCTGCTGACCGGCCTGACCGGGCTGGGGTATGTGGTGTACCAGCAGTGGGCGCGTTGGCGGCATTGAATCAAAGCCATGCACGCATGGCGTGGATCTACCTTCCCCAGCTGGACCACGGCACAATCGCCGAATGAGCCCGACCACTCCCGTTTCCGCCCTCACCATCGCCGGCTCCGACTCCGGCGGTGGCGCCGGTGTCCCTGCCGATCTCAAGGCCTTCGCCGCGCACCGCGTGCATGGCCTGGCCGTGTTCGCCGCGCTGACTGCACAGAACACCCGTGGCGTCACCGCCGTGCATGTGCCACCGATCGCATTCCTGCAGGCGCAGATCGAAGCCTGCTTCGATGACTTCGATATCCATGCCGTGAAACTCGGCATGCTGGCCAACGCCGAGGTGATCCATGCGGTCGCCGACGCACTGGAAAAACATCGCCCGCCGCACGTGGTGCTGGACCCGGTGATGGTCGCCACCAGCGGCGCGCGCCTGCTGGAGGAAAGTGCGCTCAAGGCCATGCGCGAACGCCTGCTGCCGTTGGCGACGCTGGTTACGCCCAATACCCCGGAAGCAGAACTCCTGATCGGCCGGAAGATCGGCAACGGCGATGACGCCGAACAGGCTGCCTCTGCCCTGCTCGATCTCGGTGCCGGTGCGGTGCTGCTGAAAGGCGGCCACCTGCAGGAAGGCAACCGCGTGATCGATCGCTACTTCGACGGCGTCAGCAGCGAAGAATTCATCCACGCCCGCCTGCCGCTGGACGCACATGGCACAGGCTGCACGCTCGCCTCGGCCATCGCCGCGCAGCTGTGCAATGGCCTGAGCCTGGCCAATGCCTGCGAAGCCGGCATCGACTACGTTGCGCGCGGCCTGCAGCAGGGCTACGCGCCTGGTCGCAGCGAGGTGCTGGTACTCGATCACTTCGGCGCGGCACCGCACGCATGAGTCTCGCACCGGACGTCGTTGCCGTGCAGTGCACTGATGGCCATCGCTACGAAGTGATCGCCTGCGTGCCCGCACAGCCCATCGCGCGCCTGCTGTGGCTGCCAGCGCTGGGCGTGGCCGCGCGTCACTACATGCCACTGGCATTGGCGCTGGCGGCGAAGGGCGTGGCGGTCTACCTGCATGAGTGGCGCGGCAACGGCAGCAGCTCACTGCGCCCCTCGCGCACGCAGGACTGGGGCTATCGCGAAGTACTCGAACAGGATCTGCCGGCCAGCCAGGCCGTCCTGGCCGCAGCCGATGACGCCACCGACGCCCTGCCCTGGATCATCGGTGGACACAGTCTGGGCGGGCAGCTGGCCTGCGTGCATGCCGGCCGCAACCCGCAGCACTTCAACCGGCTGTGGCTGGCCGCCAGCGGCTCACCGTTCTGGCGCGGCTTCCCGCCACCGCGTGGCTGGCTGCTGCCACTGGTCTATCGTTTCCTGCCGTGGATCGCGCAACGCCAGGGCGTGCTGCATGGTCGGCGCCTCGGCTTTGGTGGCACCGAAGCGCGCGGGCTGATCGCCGACTGGGCGCGCGTTGGCCTGAACAACCACTACGCCGCGGCCGGCATGAACGAAGACCTCGATGCGCAGATGGCGCGCGTGCATGGCAGCGCACAGGCCGTGTTGATGGAGCACGACTGGTTGGCACCGACCGGATCGATGCAGACGCTGCTGGCGAAGCTGCCGAATGTGGACGCGCAGCTGCGCGTGCTGTCCGCGCAGGAACTGGGCACGCGCGCCGATCATTTCGCGTGGCTGAAGGCGCCGGAGGCCGTAGCTGACAGCTTTTTCATTCAGTTGGATGAAAATTTTCACAAAACTGTTGACGGTACGCGCCGACATCCGCATAATTCCGCTCCTGTCGCAGGGCGCCCGTAGCTCAGTTGGATAGAGTACCTGGCTACGAACCAGGCGGTCGGGAGTTCGAATCTCTCCGGGCGCACCATTACACCGAAACAGCAGGCCCCGGCCTGCTGTTTTTTTATGTGTGTTTTTCGGCAGGGCTGCGCCCTGCACCTGCAGATGCTTCAAGCCAAGGCAACGGCAACAGCAAAAGCCGGCATTCCGTGGGTTGGCGGGGCGACATGGACAGGCAGGACACGCCGTAAACCCATCCATGGGGGCTCGATGGCGGCATCCATGCCGCCAACGGTCCTGCCTGCCCATGCCGCCCCACCTCTGACAGATTTCCGCGATCTGGTAGATCCACGCCATGCGTGGATGACTCCATCGAGTTCGAGTATTTCGATAATTGATCGAAGAGCATCCACGCATGGCGTGGATCTACCGTGTCGACCAAGGTCGACACCAGAGCAGCACGCCGTTCCGACAGATCGCGGAAAACTGTCGAAGGCGGGGTGGGTCCGGTTGCGGGGGCGTGAGCCGCATGGATGCGGCG
>NZ_JAWJTG010000056.1:0-25894 GCF_032911605.1 Stenotrophomonas mexicanensis | reverse complement strand
ACAGGCACTACCCGTGCTGCGTTATCTGGTAGTGCCGGCCGCTGGCCGGCAACCCCATGAACCGCGATGCGGTCAGATCAACCCTTCACCGGCCAGCGTACGCAGCCCATCCTCGTCGAGGATCTCCACCACGTTCAGGTGGGGCAGGGCGATCAACCCCTGCTGGCGCAGCTTGGTGAAGGTACGGCTGACCGTTTCCATGGTCAGGCCCAGATGGTCGGCGATATCGCCGCGGCCCATCGGCAGCGATACGCGCAGGCCGTCGCCGCCCAGCTTGGCCTCGCGCGCGGCCAGGCGCAGCAGGAAATCGGCCAGCTTCTCGGCCGGCTGCAGGCGCGCCAGTGCCAGCGCGGCGTCCTGCGCGGCATCCAGTTCCTGGCAGGCACGCTGTAGCAGCTTGCGCTCCAGGTGCGGGAAACGGCTGCGCAGTGCCTTCATCTGTGGCAGCGCGACGCGGCAGACGCGGCTGTCGGCGATGGCCTCGATGTCGTAGCGATGGTGGTCGCTGCCGCTCAGGCCCAGGTAGTCGCCGGGCAGCACGAAGCCGTTGATCTGGCGGCGGCCGTCGGCCAGGGTGCGCACCAGCCGCAGTGCGCCGCCGGTCAATGTATAGACATGGTCGCGCTCTTCACCGGTGCGGGCCAGCGTGCTGCCCATGCTGACCTGCTGCGAGACGGTGACCTGCTCCAGCGCCTGCACTTCATCGGGCGACAGCGCCGAGCACACCGCAAGGTGGCGAACCGAGCAGTGCAGGCAGTCCAGCGTGGTGCAGGACGGCGAGGCGGGATCGTTGGTGGCGGGCGGAGCGCCGGAAGGCCGTGACATGTTGCGGGGGGCGTATCGCGGGCGGGGAGGGCCTTATGATACTTCAAGCGGCCGTTCGACCCTGCCCGTGGCGGGGGCGCTAGAATGTCGCCCCCTCCCACGTCCCGTTCCAGCAGGAGTTCCGCCCGTGATCAAGCCCCGTACCCCGCCCGGCACCTTTGAACTGCTGCCGCGCGAGCAGATTGCGTTCCAGCGCATGCTGGACGTCATCCGCCGCAACTACGAGCGCTTCGGGTTCCTGCCGGTGGAGACGCCGGTGTTCGAGCTGTCCGACGTGCTGCTGACCAAGTCCGGTGGCGAGACCGAGCGCCAGGTGTACTTCGTGCAGTCCACCGGCGCGCTGGCGAACGCGGCCGAGTCGGGCGATCGCTCGCTGCCGGAAATGGCGCTGCGCTTCGACCTGACCGTGCCGCTGGCACGCTACGTGGCCGAGCACGAACACGAACTGACCTTCCCGTTCCGCCGCTACCAGATGCAGCGCGTCTACCGCGGCGAGCGCGCCCAGCGCGGCCGGTTCCGCGAGTTCTACCAGTGCGACATCGATGTGATCGGCAAGGACAGCCTGAGCGTGCGTTACGACGCCGAAGTGCTGGCGGTCATCCATGCGGTGTTCTCGGAATTGCGCATCGGTGACTTCAGCATCCAGCTGAACAACCGCAAGCTGATGCGCGGCTTCTTTGAAAGCCTGGGCGTGGCCGAGGGTGAGCGCCAGCTGGCGGTGCTGCGCGAAGTGGACAAGCTGGACAAGCGCGGCGCCGACTACGTGCGCGAGACGTTGGTGGGCGAGGGCTTCAACATCCCGGCAGAACAGGTCGAGAAGATCCTGGCGTTCGTCGCCGTGCGTTCGCAGGGCCATACCGATGCACTGGCGCAGCTGGCCACGCTGGAAGCCGATGCGGGTTCTTCGGAGGTCCTGCGTACTGGCGTGGCGGAACTGCGCGAAGTGTTGCAGCTGGTGCAGGCGCTGGGCGTGCCGGAAACCGCGTACTGCCTGAATTTCTCCATCGCCCGCGGCCTGGACTACTACACCGGCACCGTCTACGAGACCACGCTGACCGATCACCCGCAGATTGGCTCGATCTGCTCGGGCGGCCGCTACGAAGACCTGGCCAGCCACTACAGCAAATCCAGGCTGCCGGGCGTCGGCATTTCCATCGGTCTGTCGCGCCTGTTCTGGCAGCTGCGCGAGGCCGGCCTGATCGACGGCATCGAAGCCAGCAGCGTACAGGCGCTGGTGGCGCTGATGGACGAGCAGGGCATGCCGCAGTCGCTGGACATCGCGCGCCGCCTGCGTGCCGGTGGCATCAACACCGAAGTGCAGATGGAGCCGAAGAAGATCGGCAAGCAGTTCCAGTACGCGGCCAAGGCCGGCATCCGCTTCGTGGTGCTGGCCGGTGAAGACGAGCTGGCGCGTGGCGTGGTGGCGGTGAAGGACCTGCTGCGCGAGCAGCAGTTCGAAGTGTCGCGCGACGAGCTGGCCAGCACCCTGCTGGTGGAGCTGGAGCAGTCCAAGGCAATGGTGTGAAGCCGGCCGCCGCAGGGGTACTCACCGTGCTCCTGCTGGCGGGCTGCCAGAGTGATCCGGTGCTGCGCAGTGCCCGGACGGGCCCGGCACAGTATCGGTTGCAGGTTGACCGCTGCCACGTCATCGACCGTGCGCAGCTTGAGGCTGACCTGCAGGCCTTGGCTTTGCGGAAGTGCCCGGCGGGCGCAGGGGCGTTGCAGAACATCCAGTCCCTGCCGAGCCGGCAGGGCAGCCTGTTCGGCGAATGCCTGCGGCGCGGGGCGCTGCAGGCGGAAGTGCGCTGCCACCCCTGAGTCGGGCCAGGTTGTTGATTTGAAAGAAGAACGCCCGCCTTTTGGTGGGCGTTCTGCGTTCTAGGGCGAACAGCAGTCGAGCATGGCTCGACTCTACAAAAGCCGGTTTCGATCCGACCCACGCCGTTCTGAAAGATCGCGGGAAACTGTCGAAGGCGGGGTGGGGCTGGTGGCAGGGGTGTGAGCGGCATGGATGCCGCGACCAAGCCCCCATGGACGGGTTTACGGCGTCCCCTGCCACCGGACCCTGCCCGCCAACGCTCAGGAAACCGGCTTTTGCTGTTGCTCTGGCTCTTGCCTCTGCGGGTGCAGGGCAGCAGCCCTGCCGTCCCCTCAATCCTCGATTTGACGCACTGCGCAAGAATGCGTTAATGTACTAACGCGCTATTACATTGATGCATGGATATGACCCCGTGAAAGCCCGCCCCGAGATTGCCGCCAAAGACCCGAAGGCCGACCTGGAAGCCCTGGCCCAAGCCTTTGCCGCCCTGCGCGAGCCGGAACAGGTCGAAGCCTTCCTGCGTGATCTGTGCACCCCGGCCGAGCTGGAAGCCATGGCTGACCGCTGGAAGGTGGTGCCGCTGCTGCAGCAGGGCGTGCCGTACCGCGAGATTCACGAGCGCACCGGCGTCAGCGTGACCACCACCGGACGGGTGGCACGCACGCTTGAGCATGGCCATCGAGGCTATGCCGCCGCGATCGACCGCCTTGCCTCGCGCTGATCCGCGCCCCGTTCCGAACTTCGAGACATCCCCCATGAGTGCAACCCAGGCAGCGCCGGCACGAGACCGGTTGCGTATCGCCATCCAGAAGAGTGGCCGACTGGCCGAACCCGCGCGCAACCTGCTCAGCGCCTGCGGCCTGAGCTGGCGCGAGAGCCGCGACAAGCTGTTCTGCTACGGCGAATCGCTGCCGGTGGACCTGCTGCTGGTGCGCGACGACGACATCCCCGGCCTGATCGCCGACGGCGTCTGCGATCTCGGCATCGTCGGCCGCAACGAGCTGGACGAACAGGCCGCCGCGCGGCGCCAGATCGGTCTGCCGGATGCCTACCAGGCATTGCGCGGGCTGGGCTTCGGCCAGTGCCGGCTGATGCTGGCGGTGCCCGAGGAATGGCAGTGGCAGGGTCCGGCGCAGCTGGCCGGCACCCGCATCGCCACCAGCTACCCGGCCATCCTCAAGCAGTGGCTGGCCGATCAGGGCGTGGACGCACAGGTGGTCGAGCTGTCCGGTTCGGTGGAAATCGCCCCGCGCCTGGGCACCGCCGACCTGATCTGCGATCTGGTCTCCAGCGGCGCCACCCTGCGCGCCAATCAGCTGACCCCGGTGCACAACCTGCTCGACAGCGAGGCGGTGCTGGCCGGCGCGGTGCGCGCGCCGGATGATGCACGTGCATCGCTGCGCGCGATGCTGCTGCGCCGCCTCGACGGCGTGGTTCAGCGCCAGGACCGCAAGCTGCTGATGTTCCGTGCCAGCGAGGACCGCGTCGACGCGCTGGCGCAGCTGCTGGCCGATGCCGAGCCGTTGGTGCGGTTGCCGGCCGATGGCGGTGCGCTGCGCCTGCAGACCATGTGCCCCGGCCCGCTGAGCTGGCAGCGCATGGAGGAACTCGAGCGCGCGGGTGCGCAGGGCCTGATGGTACTGAGCGTGGAGCGGTCGCTGGCATGAACCGTCTGATCTGGTCCCGACTTGATGAGGCCGCGCGCAGCGCGGCATTGACCCGCCCGGTGCAGACCGTGGCGCAGCAGACCCGCGATGCCGTGGCCGCGCTGATCGCGCAGGTGCGTGCACAGGGCGACGATGGGCTGCGTGCGATCACCGCGCGCTTCGATGGTGTCGAGCTGGCCTCGTTTGAAGTGTCCGAAGCCGAATTCGCTGCGGCCGAAGCCGCCGTCCCGGCCGAACTGCGCCAGGCCATGGTGGACGCCGCCGAACGCATCGGCCGTTTCCACGCCGCCGGCATGGGTACGGGGTATGCGGTGGAAACCGCGCCGGGCGTGGTCTGCGAACGCATGCTGCGTCCGATCGGCCGGGTGGGCCTGTACGTACCGGCTGGCAGCGCGCCGTTGCCGTCCACCGCATTGATGCTGGGCGTTCCGGCGCAGTTGGCCGGTTGCCCGCAGGTGGTGCTGTGCACGCCGCCGCGCGCCGACGGCAGCGCCGATCCGGCAGTGCTGGTAGCCGCCCGCCTGACCGGCGTGCAGCGCGTGTTCAAGCTGGGCGGCGCGCAGGCGATCGCCGCGATGGCCTATGGCACGGCCAGCATTCCGGCCTGCGACAAGCTGTTCGGGCCCGGCAACAGCTTCGTCACCGAAGCCAAGCAGCAGGTCGCACAGGATGGCGCGGCTGCTATCGACATGCCGGCTGGTCCCTCCGAAGTACTGGTGATCGCCGATGCCGGCGCCAATCCGGCGTTCGTCGCCGCCGACCTGCTGTCGCAGGCCGAGCACGGTCCGGATTCGCAGGTACTGCTGCTGACCGACGACGCCGCGATGCTGGCGGCGGTCGAGGCAGAGGTGGAGCGCCAGGTGGCCCTGCTGCCGCGCCAGCAGATCGCGCGACAGGCGTTGTCGGCGTCGCGGCTGATCCAGGTCGATTCGCTGGACGAGGCCTTCGCGATCAGCAACCGCTATGCGCCCGAACACCTGATCCTGGCCTTGCGCGAACCGCGCGACTGGCTGGGCCAGGTGCAGGCGGCCGGCTCGGTGTTTCTGGGCGATTACACCCCCGAAGCGCTGGGCGACTACTGCAGCGGCACCAATCACGTGCTGCCCACTGCGGGTGCCGCGCGCGCCTACAGCGGTGTCAGCGTGGCCAGCTTCCAGAACCTGATCAGCGTGCAGAGCGCCAGCGCTGCAGGGTTGGCGGCAATCGGCGGTTGCGCACGCATCATCGCCAGCGCCGAAGGCCTGGATGCGCATGAGCGTGCGGTTGCGCTTCGCATGGAGGCGGCGGCATGAACGCGGATATCGATGATGTGCTGGCGCTGGTGCGCCCCGATCTGCAGGCCTTTGCCGGCTACAGTTCGGCGCGCAGCGCGGCGGTGCAGGGCGAGGTCTGGTTGAACGCCAACGAGTCGGCCTGGGCCAATCCGGCTGATGCGGCGGGCAACAGCCGGCGCTATCCGGAACCGCAGCCGCTGGCGTTGCGCGAGGGCCTGGCGGCGCTGTACGGCGTGACGCCGCCGCAGCTGCTGATCGGCCGTGGCAGCGACGAAGCCATTGATCTGCTGGTGCGTGCCCTGTGCGTGCCGGGCCGCGATGGCGTGCTGGTCACGCCGCCGGTGTTTGGCATGTACGCGGTCTGCGCGCGCCTGCAGGGCGCCGCACTGATTGAAGTGCCCCTGGTGGATACCGAATACGGCCTGCGTGCCGATCTGGATGCTGTGATCGATACGGCAAAGTCGCGCAACGCCAAGCTGGTGTTCCTGTGCGCACCGTCCAACCCGGCCGGCAGTGACATCGCCCTGGACGAGATCGAGCGCGTGGCCACTGCTCTGCGTGGGCAGGCGCTGGTGGTGGTGGACGAGGCCTATGTCGAATACGCGCAGCGCTCGTCGGCGACCACGTTGCTGACCGCGCACGCCAACCTGGCGGTGCTGCGCACGCTGTCGAAGGCGCACGCACTTGCGGCCGCGCGCATTGGCAGCCTGATCGCTGCTCCGGAGCTGATTGCCGTGCTGCGCCGCTGCCAGGCGCCGTACCCGGTGCCGACCCCGTGCGCCAAGCTGGCCGTGCAGGCGCTGCAGCCGGCCGCACTGGCACGTACCGCCGAGCGCGTGGCCACGGTCATCGCCGAGCGCGAACGCCTTTTCGCTGCGCTGCCGGGCCTGCCTGGCGTTCGTCGCGTGTACCGCTCGTCCGGCAACTACCTGCTGGTCCGCTTCGCTGATGCGCAGGCAGCGTTCGATACCTTGCTGGATGCCGGTGTGGTGGTGCGCGACCAGCGCGCCGCGCCGCAGCTGGGTGATGCACTGCGCATCAGTATCGGCAGCCCCGAAGAGAATGACCGCGTGCTTGCGGCCCTGTCGGCGCGGAGGGCCGCAGCATGACACCAATCCTGTTCATCGACCGCGACGGCACCCTCATCGAGGAGCCGTCCGATTTCCAGATCGACGCCTACGAGAAGCTGCGCTTCGTGCCGCAGGTGATCCCGGCGCTGCTTAAGCTGCGCGATGCCGGCTACCAGTTCGTGATCGTCACCAATCAGGATGGCCTCGGCAGCGACAGCTACCCGCGCGCCAGCTTCGATGGCCCCAACGACCTGATGCTGCAGATCTTCGAAAGCCAGGGCATCACCTTCCGTGACGTGCTGATCGACTCCAGCTGGCCGCAGGACAAGGCGCCGACCCGCAAGCCGGGCATCGGCTTGATGACAGGCTACCTGCAGGACCGCAGCATCGACTGGGCGCGCTCGGGCATGGTTGGTGACCGCATCACCGACCTGCAGTTCGCCGACAACCTCAACATCCGTGGCTTCCAGCTGCGCACCGAACAGTTCGGTGGCGAGTGGGACTGGCCGGGCATCGCCCACGCACTGGCCGACGCGCCACGCACCGCGGTGGTCCAGCGCAACACCAAGGAGACGAAGATCCGCGTTGAACTGGATCTGGACCGTGCCGGTGATGCGCACATTTCCACCGGACTGCCGTTCTTCGACCACATGCTGGAACAGATCGGCAAGCACGGCGGGTTCGCGCTGGACATCCAGGCCGAGGGCGACCTGCACATCGACGAGCACCACACCATCGAGGACACCGGGCTGGCGCTGGGTCAGGCCCTGCGCGAGGCGCTGGGCGACAAGCGCGGCATCGGCCGCTACGGCTTCACCCTGCCGATGGACGAGACCCTGGCCAGCGCTGCGCTGGATTTCAGCGGCCGCCCCTATTTCGTGTTCGAGGGCGAGTTCAAGCGTGAGCGCGTGGGCGATATGCCGACCGAGCTGGTGCCGCACTTCTTCCGTTCGCTGTGCGACGCCAGCGGCCTGAACCTCAACCTGCAGGTGCGCGGCGACAACGACCACCACAAGGTCGAGGCCTGCTTCAAGGCACTGGCGCGCGCGCTGCGCCCGGCATTGGCCCGCCAGGGCAGGGCACTGCCGAGCACCAAGGGGGCGCTGTGAGCGACGTTGCGCTGATCGACGCCGGCGGTGCCAACCTGGGCTCGGTGCGCTACGCATTGGAGCGCCTGGGCGCGACGGTGCGGCTGGTGCGCGACGCCGACAGTCTGGTCGGCGCGCAGCGGGTGATCCTGCCCGGCGTCGGCGCCGCTGGTCCCGGCATGCAGCGCCTGCATGCGCAGGGCCTGGTGGAACCGCTGCAGCGACTGGAGGTGCCGCTGATGGGCATCTGCCTCGGCATGCAGCTGCTGTTCGAGCGGTCCGAGGAGGCCGGCGTCGAGACACTGGGATTGATTCCGGGCGTGGTGCGCAAGCTGGTACCGGCCTGTGGCATCCGTGTGCCGCACATGGGCTGGAACCGCCTGCTCCCGCTGCGCGAATCGCTGCTGCTGCAAGGCGTGCCGGAGCGCGCCAGCGCCTACTTCGTGCACAGCTATGCGGCGCCACTCAATACCCACACTGTTGCTGCCTGCGACCACGGTGGCCTGTTCACTGCCGTGGTGGAGCAGGGGCGTTACTACGGCGCACAGTTCCATCCCGAGCGCTCCGGCGAGACCGGCTCGCTGATGCTGCGCAACTTCCTCGAGGGCACTGCTGCATGAGTTTCATCGTCTACCCCGCGCTGGATATCCGCGATGGCCGCGTGGTGCGGCTGCGCCAGGGCGACTACGCGCAGGAAACCTCCTATGGCGACGATCCGCTGCCGCGCGCACAGGCCTTTGCCGCGCAGGGCGCGCAGTGGATGCACCTGGTCGACCTGGACGCCGCTCGCGCCGGGGGCTACACGCTGGCACCGCTGCTGTCGTCGATCCGCGCGCAGACCACGCTGCAGGTGCAGACCGGTGGCGGCGTGCGCGGCCGCGACGATGTGGCGCGCATCCTCGATGCCGGCGCTGGCCGTGTGGTGGTCGGCTCACTGGCGGTGCGTCGTCCGGATGAAGTGGTCGGCTGGCTGGAGGAGTTCGGTGCCGAGCGCATCACCATCGCGCTGGATGCTCGTCAGGACGCGCAGGGCCAATGGCAATTGCCGGTGCATGGCTGGACCGAGAACGCCGACGTGACCCTGGATGATCTGGCCCGGCGCTATGCGCGTGCGGGTATGCGCCACCTGTTGTGCACCGACATTGCCCGCGACGGCATGCTGGCTGGGCCCAACATCAGCCTCTACCAGCACCTGTCGGCGCTGCTGCCGGGCGTGGCGGTGCAGGCCTCCGGTGGCATCCGTGACGTGGCCGATGTGGCCGAGGCGCGTGCCGCCGGCTGCGGTGGCGCGATCCTCGGCAAGGCACTGCTGGAGCAGCGAATGGACCTGGCGGAGGCGCTGGCATGTTGAGCCGTCGCATCATTCCGTGCCTGGACGTGCGTGATGGCCGCGTGGTCAAGGGTGTGCGCTTCCGCGACCACGTCGACATGGGCGACATCGCCGAGTTGGCGCAGCGCTATCGCGACCAGGGGGCGGACGAGCTGGTGTTCTATGACATCGGCGCCAGCCCCGAGGCGCGTTCAGTCGACGTTGCGTGGATCGAGCGCATCGCGCGGTTGATCGATATTCCGTTCTGCGTGGCCGGTGGCATCGACAGCGTGGAAACCGCGCGCCGCGTGCTGTTCGCCGGTGCCGACAAGGTGTCGATCAACTCGCCGGCGCTGGGCCGCCCGGAGCTGATCAGCGAGTTGGCAGACGAGTTTGGCGTGCAATGCGTGGTGGTCGGTGTCGACTCGGTTCGCGAGGCGGATGGCCAGTGGCGGGTGCGCCGCTTCAGCGGCGACCCGGACAAGACCCAGGCGGTACCGCTGCGGACCCTGGACTGGATCGTCGAAGCACAACGACGTGGCGCTGGCGAGATCGTGCTGAACTGCATGGACAGCGATGGCGTACGCCGTGGCTACGATGTCGTGCAGCTGCAGCAGGCGCGGGCCCTGTGCCAGGTGCCGCTGATCGCCTCCGGCGGTGCCGGTGCGATGGAGCACTTTGCCGAGGCCTTCGACCAGGCCGACGTCGACGGCGCGTTGGCGGCCAGCGTGTTTCACAGCGGCGCCATCGCCATTCCGGAATTGAAGCGCTACCTGCGCGGACAGCAGATCGAGGTGCGGGATGTCTATTGAAGTGAAGCCGTCACTGGATGCGCTGCAGGCGCTGGACTGGGGCAAGGGCGACGGCCTGCTGCCGGCGGTGGTGCAGGATGCCGACACCCTGCAGGTGCTGATGCTGGGCTATGTCAGTGCCGATTCGCTGGCGGCCACGCTGGCCATCGGTCACATGACCTTCTTCAGCCGCAGCAAGCAGCGGTTGTGGACCAAGGGCGAGCAGTCCGGCAACGTGCTGGTGGTGCAGTCGATCAGCGTCGACTGTGATGCCGACACCCTGCTGGTGATTGCACGCCCGGCCGGGCCAACCTGCCACACCGGCGCGGAGAGCTGTTTCGACGGGGCACCGAAGGACTTCCTGGGTGGGCTGGGCCAGCTGGTGGCGATGCGTGAGGCGCAGCGCCCGCCGGGCAGCTACACCACCAGCCTGTTCGAGGGCGGCATCCGCCGCATCGCGCAGAAGGTGGGCGAGGAGGGCGTGGAGACCGCCTTGGCGGCGGTGGCGCAGGATGACGAGGCGTTGCTGGGCGAGGCCTCGGACCTGCTGTATCACCTGCTGGTGCTGCTGCGCGCGCGCGGGTTGTCGCTGGATGATGCGCGGGCGGTGCTGGAAAAGCGCCATCGTTGAACAGCGGTAGTGCCGGCCGCTGGCCGGCAACCTCATGATCGTCGGGCATCGGCTGGTTGCCGGCCAGCGGCCGGCACTACCGGCAATGCGCCACAGCGTGCGCGATGTCATCAACGGAATCTACAATAGGCGGTCTTTCTTTCCCGGACCGCCCATGAAACTGCCTGCCGCCTGGCTGTGCTGCCTGTTGCTGACCTCGCCGGCCTGGGCCGCGGACACCGTGGTCAGCGGCAAGGTCTATCTGGAGCGCGACGGCAGGCCCGGGCGCGGTGCGACCGATCCGGGTCTGGCCGGGGTGCAGGTTTCCAACGGCGAGACCATCGTCAAGACGGCCGCCGACGGCAGCTACAGCCTGCCGGTGCGTGACGGCCAGACCGTGTTCGTGATCAAGCCTGATGCCTACGCATTCCCGAAGGCCACCGATGGCCTGCCTTCGTTCTGGCGCCACTACCGCCCGAACGGTTCACCGACACTGAAGTACGGTGGCATCGCGGCGACCAGCGACGTCACCCGCAACTGGGATTTCGCCCTGCAGTCGGATCGCCATGACAGCCGCCGTGGTTTCCAGATGCTGGTGTTCACCGATTCGCAGACCGCCAGCCTGAAGGACATCGGCTACTACCAGCAGTCGATCGTGGCGCCGCTGGTTGGCCAGACCAGGGCGCGCATGGGCACCACCCTGGGTGACATCGTCAACGACGACCTGACCCTGTACCCGGCGATCAACAAGGTCACCACCGCGCTTGGCGTGCCGTGGTTCCACGTGCCGGGCAACCACGATCTCGACTTCGATGCGGCCAGCGACGAACACTCGCTGGACAGCTGGCGCAACATCTACGGCCCGGACACCTACGCGGTGGAAGAGGGTGGCGCCAGCTTCGTGTTCCTGGACGACGTGGTCTACGACCCCAAGGCCAAGCCGAAATACATCGGCGGCCTGCGCGAAGACCAGTTCGCTTTCCTCGCCAGCTACCTGAAGGGCCTGCACAAGGACCGCCTGCTGCTGCTGGGCATGCACATCCCGCTGTTCGACGCGGCGCCGGGGCGCGAGACCTTCCGTCACGCCGACCGCCAGCGCCTGTTCGACCTGCTGAAGGACTTCCGCAACGTGCTGGTGCTCAGCGGCCACAGCCACACCCAGCAGCACGTCTACCACGGCAAGGCCGAGGGCTGGAACGGTGACAAGCCGCTGCACGAATACAACGTCGGTGCCAACTGTGGTGCGTTCTGGTCGGGCGTCAAGAATACCGCCGGCGTGCCGGACAGCACCATGAGCGACGGCACGCCGAAGGGCTATGCATTGCTCGACGTGGCCGGCAACGGCAGCTATCGCCTGCAGTACCGCGTGGCCGGCAAGCCGGCCAGCGAGCAGATCGGCCTGCATGCGCCGAAGGTACTGCGCCAGGGCGCCTATCCGGCGTGGGGTGTCTACGCCAACGTCTACATGGGTGAGGACGCCAGCGTGGTCGAGTACCGCGTCGATGGCGGCGCCTGGCAGCCGATGAAGCAGGTCAGCCAGCCCGATCCGCGCCTGATGGTGGAGAACGTGGCCGATGATCTGGCCAACAGCCTGCGCGGCTACGACCGTTCGCCGGAGGCCACTGCGTCGCCGCACCTGTGGCGGGGCGCGCTGCCGACCGACCTGGCAACAGGCAGCCACAAGGTCGAAGTACGCTCCACCCAGCCTGATGGTGCAGTGTTCACCGCCACCACCAGCTACAGCCTGCAGACTGCCCAGCCCTGACACCGCGCACCAGCGCTCCAGCGAAAGGACCCCGCATGGATATCCGCTTCATGGCCGGCACCACGCCGGTGACCCTCAGCCGCCACTGGTTCACCGGCGCGATGCTGCTGCAGAGCGCCACCGAGAAGGTCTGGGTGCAGCACCCGCTGCATCCGGGCACCCACTTCTCGTTCTCGCTGGTACAGTCGTGGCTGCGTCACATCGCCGGCCACGAAGTGCTGGTCGAGCGCACCCGGCCGCTGTTGTTCGCCGGCTTCCGCCCGCAGCGCCTGCGCGTGCTGGTGGATGGCGTGCAGGTGGCCGAACAGGAAGGCATGTAGACCAACCTGAACCATCGGCGCGCTAGGCAAAGCCGCCCCGATGCCTGAGAATCGGGGCGATTCAATCGATCCAAGCAGGCCAGCGTGACCATCGCAGCAGCGTCCCCGGTTTCCTCCGACTCCGCCCGCGGCGGTCTTCCGCGCCATCTGGTCGTTGCCGATGTCGGCGGCACCTTCGCCCGCCTGGCCTTGGCTGAGACCCAACCCGGCCAGGCGCCGCGGCTGGGCAGCCATCGCACCTATGCCTGCGCCGAGCACCCCAGCCTGGCCGCGATCCTGGCCGATTTCACCAGTGGCCTCGGCCAGCCGGTGCAGACCGCGGTGGTGGCCATCGCCGGCCTGCTCGATGGCGATGTGCTGATCAATGCCAACCTGCCGTGGACAGTCTCGCTGTCGACCACGCGCGAACAGTCCGGCCTGCGCGAACTGCAGCTGATCAATGATTTCGAAGCGGTGGCGCTGGCCATCCCGTACCTGCAGCCCGAAACCCTGGTGCCGCTGAACGGCGACGCCGATCCGGCGCAGGCCTTCCCGGCGCTGGTGCTGGGTGCCGGTACCGGCCTGGGCGCCGCGCTGCGTTTCGCCGATGGCGAGCGCCCGGTGCTGGCCAGCGAGATCGGTCATGCCGCGCTCGGCGCCGGCAACACACTGGAGTTGCAGGTGCTGGGGAAGCTGCTGCAGCGCTGGCCGCACGTGGACAACGAGCGCGTGCTGTCCGGTAGTGGCCTGATGAACCTGTACCCGTGCCTGTGCGAGCTGCGCGGTGCCACCCCGGTGTGGACCAGCACCGAAGCGCTGATCGGCGCGGCGCGCAGCGGCGAGGATGCACTGGCGGTGGAAACGCTGCAGGTCTTCTGTGCCTGGCTGGGCAGTCTGGCCGGCGACGCGGCGATCGCCGTCGGCGCGCGCTCGGTGTACCTGGCCGGGGGCATTTCCGCGCATGTGCAGGATTTCCTGGCCGATGGCCGCTTCCGTGAGCGCTTCCTCAACAAGGGCGTGCTGACCGAGGTGCTGCGCCAGGTGCCGGTGTGGCGCGTGGAGCATGGCCAGCTGGGCGTGCTCGGTGCAGCGGTCTGGCACGCCGCACGGCAGCCCACGCACGACTGATCGGCAGGGCCGGCATCGGGCCGGCCCTGCATTGCAGACTGGGAGGGGACGATGGTGGATCGCAGGCAGTTACTGCAGGCCGGTGCGCTGGCCGCAGGCATGGCGGCATTGCCGGGCGTGCAGGCGCGCACGCAGGGTGGGGCCAAGGTGGTTTCCACATGGGATTTCGGCGTGCCAGCCAACCAGGCTGCATGGAAGGTGCTGGCAGGCGGCGGTAGTGCACTGGATGCGGTGGAAGCAGGCGCACGCTGGGCCGAGAGCGAGCTGTGCAACCCCACCGTCGGCCATTGCGGCAACCCGGATCGCGACGGCGTGCTGAGCCTGGATGCGAGCATCATGGATGGCGATGGCCGTTGTGGTGCGGTGGCGGCGCTGGTCGACATCCTGCATCCGGTGTCGGTGGCGCGCAAAGTGATGGAGAACAGCCCGCACGTGCTGCTGGTGGGCGAGGGCGCGCAGCAGTTCGCGGTGCAGCAGGGTTTCGAGCGCAAGCACCTGCTGACGCCGCAGGCCGAAGCGGCCTGGCGCGAGTGGCTGAAGACCGAGAAGTACCAGCCGCAGATCAATGCCGAGCGCCGTGGCATTCCCGGCAACAGCGACAACCACGACACCATCGGCATGCTGGCACTGGATGCCAATGGCCATCTGGCCGGTGCCTGCACCACCAGCGGCATGGCGTGGAAACTGCACGGTCGCGTTGGCGACAGTCCGATCATCGGTGCCGGCCTGTACGTCGACAACGACGTGGGCGCGGCCACTGCTTCGGGCGTGGGTGAAGAGATGATCCGCAACGCCGCCTCGTTCCTGGTGGTCGAGCTGATGCGCCAGGGGCGCTCGCCGGCGCAGGCCTGCCGCGAAGCGATCGACCGCGTGGTGCGCAAGCGCCCGGAAGCGAGCAAGACACTGCAGGTCTGCTTTCTGGCCATGAACAAGCAGGGCGAGGTCGGCGCTTACGCGCTGCATCGCGGCTTTGTCTACGCGGTCTGCGATGGGCAGCGCCAGGATGACCTGCGCGACTCGCCATCGATCTACACGAGCACCCAGACGTGAGCACGCGGCTCACCCTGGAGATCGCCAGCAATTCGCTGGCATCGGCGCTGGCCGCGCAGGCCGGCGGTGCCGACCGCATCGAGCTGTTCGACAACCTGGCCGAAGGCGGCACCACACCGTCGTTCGCCAGCATTGCGATTGCCCGCGAACGCCTGTCGATTCCGCTGTTCGTGCTGGTGCGGCCGCGCCCGGGCGACTTCCACTACGACGGGCTGGAAGCCGAACTGATGCTGCGTGACATCGCGCAGTGCCGCGCACTGGGCTGCGATGGCGTGGTGATCGGCGCGCTGGATGTACAGGGCGGGATCGACGTGGCGCTGTGCCGCGAGCTGGTGCAGGCTGCCGGGCCGTTGCAGGTGACCTTCCACCGTGCCTTCGATGCCGCCCGCGATCTGCCGGCGGCGCTGGAGCAGGTGATCGGGCTGGGTTGCCAGCGCGTGCTGACCTCGGGCGGTCAGGTCAGTGCCGAGGCGGCTGCCGATGTGCTGGCAGGCCTCGTTACCCAGGCAGCAGGCCGCATTACGGTGATGGCTGGTGCCGGATTGGCACCGGGCAACATCGCTACCGTGGCAAGGCAGACCGGCTGCACCGAACTGCACGCCTCGGCCAAGGGCCTGCGCCGCTCGGCGATGCAGTTCCAGAACCCGGCTTTGCGAGGGCTGGACCCGGACTGGAGCCAGACCGCCACCGCCACCGTAGCCGCGCTGCGGCAGGCGCTGGACGCCTGATCGCAAGCCCCGGGTCGGATCCTTTCGCAGAAGGGCTCTGACCCCATCTGGATGCAGTCGGGTCAGAGCCCCTCCGTGAGGGGATCCGACCCCGTACGCCGGCCCGCCACGGACAAAATAGTTCCGCGCACGATTGTCGCGATCGTGTCATTGACGTGTGCTCCGTCTTCTCAGCGATGTTTCGCAACCCGTTGATTGTTTTGGATACCTGCAGCCGATAACGGCATTACGCCACGTGTTGCTGCGTCGCCGCATGCCGGGCGTGGTTCAGCTGTGCTTTAGTTTGGATCGATCCACAGGGGAGGGTGTCGGGACGGTCTTGAACCGATCCAGGTGCCCGGATCAGCCGTAGTGCCGCGCCACCACCCGTCCGTGCGTCCACACTTTCGAAGAGCAACCACCCATGGCTCAGATCGTCCGCAAGCGTCGCCACCTGCTGTCCCAGGCCTTGGTCCTGGCCCTGTTGCCCCTGGCGGCCAGCGCGCAGGAGGCCGCCAGTTCGTCCACCAAGGATCTCGACGCGGTCACCGTCACCGGTTCGCGCATCAAGCGCGCCAGCGTTGAAGGCCCAGCGCCGGTCAACGTGATCACCGCCGCACAGATCCAGAAGGAAGGCTTCGTCAGCGTTTACGACGCACTGAAGACGCTCACTGAAGCCACCGGTACCGTCGAGGCGGCCTCGCAGTGGGGTTCGCACACGCCCAATGCCAGCGGCCTGAACCTGCGCGGGATGGGCCCGAACCGTTCGCTGCTGCTGGTCAACGGGCGTCGCGTAGCGGACTACCCGCTGCCCTACGGTGGCGAAACCAACTTCTCCAACTACGGCAACATTCCCGCTGCCGCGGTGGAGCGCATCGAAGTGCTGACCGGTGGCGCCTCGGCCATCTATGGCTCGGATGCGATCGCCGGCGTGGTCAACGTCATCCTGAAGACGAATTACGACGGCGACGAAGTGCGCGTGCGCGGCGGCACCTCCACCGAAGGAGGTCGCGATACCTGGGATCTGTCCTGGGCCGGCGGCAAGACCGGCGACAACTGGAGCGTGACCTACGCGCTGCAGTACACCAAGCGCGATCCGCTGTTCGGACGTGACCGTCCGCAGATGGACGATGCCGACGATGCGCCGTACCCGTCCTGGAACATGGAACAACGCAAGGTCGGCTTCCGTCCCACCGCCGGCCTGGCGCTGATCGATCCCACCACCGGCCAGCGCCTGGCGCCGCCCACCGGCACCTGCGAGAAGTTCGATGGCGAGTACTACACCGCCGATCGCCTGGTTTACAACTACGCCGCCAACACCATCAGCAACACCGGCCGCCTGTGCGGCATGAGCGCCGACTACGCCAACTGGCTGCTCACCGGCGGTGCCGAGAACGTGTCCGGCAACCTGTATGCCACCTTCGATTTCAGCAATGACCTGCAGGCCTGGACCAACCTGGCGGTGTACCGCTCCGAAGCGATCTGGGGCACCAATCCGCCCGGCGTGTCGCTGATCGACGATGACAACGGCTACTACTGGGATGCCAACCGCAACCGCCCGATCCTCGGCGTGCGCCAGTTCACCCCGAACGAGGTGGGCGGCCTGGATACGCTGCGTAACACCAACCGCGAACTGTCCTGGGACTGGAGTGCGGGCCTGCGTGGTCGCCTGGCCGATCGCTTCGACTGGAGCGCCACGGTGGGGCGTTCCTACTACCGCGTTGAAGAGCGGCAGAACGTGGTCGACAAGCAGAAGTCGTACGACTATTTCCTAGGCCCGAAGCTGGGCACTACCGCCGACGGCGAGGCGATCTATGCGTTGAACGAATCGCGCTGGTGGAACCCGCTGACGCCGGATCAATACTGGCAGATGGGCACCGTGGCGAAGAACCGTGCGTCCTCATGGGTCAATCAGGCTTCGGCGGACATCACCGGCGAGCTGTTCCAGGGCTGGGCCGGCCCGATCTCGTTCGCGGCGGTGGCCGAAGTCGCGCAGCAGGGCTATCACCTCAGTCCGGATCCGCGCGCCGGCAACGATTTCGACCTGCAGAACGTCGATCGCGGTGGCGGCGAGCGTACCCGCTATTCGGCCGGCGTCGAGTTCAAGATCCCGCTGCTGGAAAGCGTGACCGCCACTGCGGCCGCGCGCTATGACCGCTATGGCAGCTACAAGGCTGACAACAGCGGCGAAGCGCTGGACATCGGCAGCCAGAAGGAGACCACCTGGAATGTCGGCCTGGAATGGCGCCCGGTGGAGTCGCTGCTGGTGCGTGGCTCCTATGCCACCAGCTTCCATGCGCCGGACATGCACTACCTGCTGGGCCAGCCCAGCAGCTCCGAAGTGCAGACCTATGACCGCCTGCGCTGCATCCAGAGCGGCGCGTACCTGGTCAACAACTGTGGCGTGGGCAATACCGATGTCTGGTACACGTTCGACGTGAACCGGCGTGGCACGCCGCTGCTGCGCTCGGAGACCGGTGATTCGTGGACGGTCGGTTTCGTCTGGGATGTGATGCCCAATCTGTCGGTCAGTGCCGACTACTGGGCAATCAAGCTGGAAGACATGATCGTCGACGTTGGCGCCGACGAGGTGCTGGCCAGCGAAGCGGGCTGCCTGACCGGCAAGAACATGGACGGTACGCCGTGGGCCAATCCGGCCGGTGGCGAGTACTGCGCCGGCATCCTGGCCCGCGTGAACCGTGACAGCAACGGTCGCCTGGTATCGATTGAACGTGGCCCGTTCAACCTGGCCAGCCGCGAAGTGCGCGGCATCGACCTGACCGCGCGCTACCGCCTGGAAACCGCGCAGTGGGGCAGCTTCCAGCTCGGCCTGAACTACACTAATCAGATCTCGACCAAGGAACAGCGTTACGCCAACGATCCGAACCCGGAGCGTCGTGACCGTGACCTGCGCAGCAAGCTGCGCGCTAGCCTGGCCTGGCAGCGTGGCAACTGGAATGCCAACGTCTATGCCGATCGCATCGGTTCGGTGCCGGGCGTGCGCTACCACTGGGGCACCGATCGCCTGAACAATCCTGGCGGCTGCCTGCCGTTCGCCGATGGTTACGTGCCCAGCGACAGCCCGTCGCTCAACTGCCTGGAGCCGGCCACGCGTCCGGACGGCTCGCCGAATCCGAATCCCAATGCCGGCCAGCAGACAGCGCGCTACTACGGGCGGGTCGGGCCGTTCATCACCTGGAACTTCAACGTGGGCTACCAGGTGACCGAACGCGCCAAGGTCAATGTCTACGTCAACAACGCGTTCAACTCGGCCAGCTGGAACCACAAGGACCCGTACAAGCTGGACTACGATTTCGCCCCGACCCGCCTGCTCGGCGCGGTTGGCCGCGAGTTCGCGCTGGAGTACGTGTTCACCTTCTGAGGTGGACGGCGGGCGGTACGCCGGGCATGGCCCGGCGCTACCGGCTGGACGGGGTGGCTGGATTTGACCTTCCCACGATGGCAAGGTTTAGCCTGTCCGCATCCAGAAGGAACCCCGGGAATCCGATCATGAGCACGCCCCGCGCCACTGCAGTCCCCGCAAGCCCGTCCACCATCAGCCTGCCCATCGAGGGCATGACCTGCGCCAGCTGCGTCGGTCGTGTCGAAGCGGCGCTGTCCAAGGTCGAGGGCGTCGGCAGTGTTTCGGTCAATCTGGCCACCGAACGTGCGGATATCCGCGCGTCCGGTCCGGTCGATCGCGCCGCGCTGATCCAGGCGGTGGAGCGGGTGGGTTATGACGTGCCGGCCGGCACCATCGAGCTGGCAGTGGAAGGCATGACCTGTGCCTCCTGCGTCGGCCGCGTCGAGCGCGCGCTGCTGGCGGTACCGGGCGTCAGCCAGGCCAGCGTCAACCTGGCCACCGAACGCGCCACGGTGCGCGGCGTGGCCGCTGTGGATGCGCTGGTAGCGGCCATCGACAAGGTCGGTTATGCCGCCCATGCCATCGAAGCGGGCGTTCAGTCCGATGACGAAGCGGCGGAAAAGAAGGATGCCGAGCGCGCCGAACTGAAGCGCGACCTGATCGTGGCCACCGCACTTGCACTTCCGGTGTTCGTGCTGGAAATGGGGTCGCACCTGATTCCCGGCATGCACGAATGGGTGATGGCCACCATCGGCATGCAGACCAGCTGGTACCTGCAGTTCGTACTGACCCTGCTGGTGCTGGCCATTCCCGGCCGCCGTTTCTACCAGAAGGGTTTCCCGGCACTGCTGCGGCTGGCGCCGGACATGAACTCGCTGGTGGCGGTGGGTACCGCCGCAGCGTTCGGTTACTCGGTGGTGGCGACCTTTGCACCGCGGTTGCTGCCGCCGGGCACGGTGAACGTCTACTACGAAGCAGCGGCGGTGATCGTCGCGCTGATCCTGCTCGGCCGCTTCCTTGAGGCGCGCGCGAAGGGCCGTACCTCGGAGGCGATCAAGCGCCTGGTCAACCTGCAGGCCAAGGTCGCGCATGTGATCCGTGACGGCCGCACGACCGAGATCCCGGTCAACGAGGTTCTGAGCGGCGATGTGGTGGAAGTGCGCCCGGGCGAGCGCGTGCCGGTCGATGGCGAGGTGATCGAGGGGCGCAGCTACATCGACGAGTCGATGATCAGTGGCGAACCGATTCCGGTCGAGAAGCAGCCGGGCAGCAGCGTGGTCGGCGGCACGGTCAACCAGAAAGGTGCATTGACCGTGCGTGCCACGGCGGTGGGTGCGCAGACCATGCTGGCGCAGATCATTCGCATGGTCGAACAGGCACAGGGCTCGAAGCTGCCGATCCAGGCGGTGGTCGACAAGGTCACCCTGTGGTTCGTGCCGGCGGTGATGCTGGCCGCACTGGCGACCTTCGCGGTCTGGTTGATCTTCGGCCCATCGCCGGCGCTGAGCTTCGCGCTGGTCAATGCGGTGGCGGTGCTGATCATTGCCTGCCCCTGCGCGATGGGCCTGGCTACGCCGACGTCGATCATGGTCGGAACCGGTCGTGGCGCCGAGATGGGCGTGCTGTTCCGCAAGGGTGAAGCACTGCAGTTGCTGAAGGACGCGCAGGTGGTGGCGGTGGACAAGACCGGCACGCTGACCGAAGGCCGCCCGCGCCTGACCGACCTGGAGATCGCCGACGGCTTTGATCGCGCCACAGTGCTGGCCGCCGTCGCCACCGTGGAATCACGTTCGGAGCATCCGATCGCCCGCGCCATTGTCGATGCAGCCACCGAGCAGGGCATCGCATTGCCGGCCATGGTCGACTTCGAATCGGTCACCGGTATGGGTGTACGCGCCAGCGTGGAGGGTGCGCGTGTGGAGGTCGGTGCTGATCGCTTCATGCGCGACCTGGGCGTGGACATCACTGCATTTGCGGCGCTGGCGGCCGAACTCGGCGCGCAGGGCAAGTCGCCGTTGTACGCGGCCATCGATGGACGCCTGGCAGCGATCATCGCAGTATCCGATCCGATCAAGCCGAGCACGCCGGCCGCGATCGCGGCACTGCACCAGCTGGGCCTGAAGGTGGCGATGATCACCGGCGACAATGCCGGCACCGCGCAGGCGATCGCACGCCAGCTGGGTATCGATGAAGTCGTTGCCGAGGTGCTGCCGGAAGGCAAGGTCGAAGCGGTGCGTCGCTTGAAGGCCACGCACGGCCATGTCGCCTTCGTTGGTGACGGCATCAACGATGCGCCGGCGCTGGCCGAGGCCGATGTCGGCCTGGCCATCGGCACCGGCACCGATATCGCGGTGGAGTCGGCCGATGTGGTGCTGATGTCGGGCAACCTGCAGGGCGTGCCGAATGCCATCGCGCTGTCGAAGGCGACGCTGGGCAACATCCGGCAGAACCTGTTCTGGGCCTTCGCCTACAACACCGCGCTGATTCCGGTGGCTGCCGGCGTGCTGTACCCGGTATGGGGCGTGCTGCTGTCGCCGGTGTTCGCCGCCGGTGCGATGGCGCTGTCCAGCGTGTTCGTGCTGGGCAACGCGCTGCGCCTGCGCCGCTTCCAGGCGCCGATGGCGGATACCCCCGCCGCGAGCCACTGAAGGAGAACCGCATGAACATCGGTGAAGCCGCCAAGGCCTCCAGCGTTTCGGCGAAGATGATCCGCTACTACGAACAGATCGGCCTGATTCCCGCGGCCGATCGCACCGAGTCCGGCTACCGGGCGTACTCGCAGGCGGACATCCACCGCCTGCGTTTCATTCGCCGCGCGCGCGATCTCGGCTTCCAGGTCGCCGAGATCACTGACCTGCTGGGTCTGTGGAATGACACCTCGCGGCATAGTGCCGACGTCAAGCATCTTGCCGAACAGCACATCGCCGACCTGGAGCAGCGTATCGAAAGCATGCGGCAGATGGCCGACACGCTGAAGTCGTTGATCAGCTGCTGTGCGGGCGATGAGCGCCCGGAATGCCCGATCCTGCAGCGGCTGGGCGAAGACGAAGAGACCCTGGCACCGCCGGAGACCGCGAAGACCGGTGCAGTACGGCGCCGCGCGCACAAGCACTGACCTGGGCGTTGCATGCATGAAAAAAACCCGCCCGGTGCAGCTGCACCGGGCGGGTTTTTCGTTGCAGGCGCAGGGTAGGGGATCAGGCCGTACGCGGCGGGAAGCCAGCATCGGTCAGTGCCGCTACGATCTGCGCTTCGCTGGCCGAGGTCTGTACCTGCACGCGACGGCTGGCGGGATCTGCCTGCACGCTGGCCTGCGGATCGACCAGCTCGATCGCCTTGGTCACGCTGCGTGCGCAGCCGCCGCAGGTCATGCCTTCCACGTGGAATTCCATCTGTAGCTCCTTCGGTGCTCTTGGGGTGGCGCCAGTGTGCACCTTCCAACATTGGCAGGGTCAAGCGCAGGGCTGAACCGAAGACAAAGCACCAATGAAAACGGCAGCCACCTGTACCAGCGTGGCTGCCGTGGAGGAACGTCCCCGCCAGGGCGGGGCGTGGGTTGCACCGGGGCAGGCCCGGGCAACCCGGTGTTGCCTTAGAACTTCCAAGTAGCGCCGAAGTACAGCTGGCGGCCTGCGTAGGTATTGGAGATCAGGCGTGCCTTGGTGTCGCTGCCCAGGTGCACGCGCTGCTCGGACTTGGTGGCATTGATCACCGAGGCGGTCAGGGTCCAGTCCGGGGTCAGGTTGTAGGCCACGTTCAGATCCAGCTGGTCATACGGCTCGGTGTAGACGGTGAGGCCATTGTTGAGCCCACCGACAACCTGGCCGCGACGGTTGAACGAGGCGCGCGCGAGGAACTTCTCGTTCTCGTAGAACACCGTCACGTTGGCCTGGTTCTTGGCGCTGCCGACCAGCGGCGAGGAGCCGATTTCCTGCCCGTCCAGAACAATGGAAGCCAGGTTGGTGTCGTTGTAGGTGTAGTTGGCCTGCACGCCGAAGCCGAAATCGAAGGTGTACTGGCCATACAGCTCGACGCCCTGCGAGACACCATCGCGGCCATTGGCCTGGGTCTCGTAGCGCTGCACGTTCACCGCTTCACCGTTGATGACCATCGGCGTGTCGCGCACCACCGGCAGGGTGAAGTTGTCCACGTTCTTGCGGAACAGGCCGACGCCGGCGACCGCGCCCGGCTGGAAGTACCACTCCAGGCCCAGGTCGAACTGGGTGGCCTTGAACGGTTCCAGTTGCTTGTTGCTGCCCTGGCCGACCCAGCCTGCGGTCGATGCGCCACCGGCAACGCGGCGATCATTGACGTACTCTTCGCTGTAGTAGCTCAGTGCGCCCGGTGCTGCGATGTCGGTGTAGCCGGGGCGGGCGATCACCTTCGATGCGGCACCACGCAGCACCAGCGTGTCGGTGATGTCCCAGGCGATATTGAAACTCGGCAGTACGTCAGTGTAGGTGCGATCCACGCCGATCAGGCTGTAGGTCTTGCTCTGCGCCAGATCGTGCGGCAGGCGCACGAAGCCGCTCTCGCAGCTGTAGGTCGGGTAGGCCGCAGCGGCCGGATCGGTGCACGCCATCGGTGCGCCGGATGCGTTGTCCAGGAAGTAGTCGTTGAACTTCTCGATCGAGTCGGAGGACTGCGCGAACTGCTTGGTACGCACCACGCGCACGCCGACATTGCCGCGCACGCGTTCGGTGCGGAAGTTGGCCTGGAAGTAGCCCGAGTAGATCTTCTCGTTGACGTTGTAGACGAAGTCTTCCTCGGTGCGGTTGTGAGAACCACCGTAGGTCTTGTTCAGGTAATCGATGTAGGCCGGGTAGTTGATGCCCGGGAACACGTTGGCATTGAAGCCGCCCGCGATGTTGTTGATCGGATTGGACAGGAAGAAGCCCGGCTGCGCGTCGCCCGCAGTCGGATCGCAGCCACTCTGGTAGCGGCTGTTGTCATAGTCGGCCGGGTCACGGCCCGGGCACACCCAGTAGGTGTTGCCGGTATTGCGGTGGACCTTGCCGTCACGGTACTTGGCGCCGAACTGGATCGAGTCCAGCCAGCCGGACTCGAACAGCTTGGTGACGTCAGCCTGGAAGTAGTTCTGCTTGACCTCGGTGCGCTTCCACGACGAATCGGTCGAGCCGGTGTCGACTTCGGCGATGCCGTTCATCAGCTGCTGCTGCAGGTCGGGCGAGAAGGTGGCCGACGGCGTACCGGTCAGGTCCCAGGCGCTGTACAGGTTGCCCGACAGGTAATCGTTGCCGACCTTGCGGCGCGGCTTGGCCGACATCCGGAAGTTCATCGACGGACCACCTTCGGACCAGGTGCGGCCACCGGTGAACGAGGCCTTCCACAGCGGGCTGATGTCCCAGTCGATGGTCAGGTCAGCGGTCTGCGAGAGTGCCTTTTCCTTGCTGTAGCCACCGGTCAGCTGCGGCGTTGGAACCGTGCAGTCGTCCGGGCCCCAGCCGCCGGGCTTGAGGCCAGCGGCCTTGGCCTGGTCTTCGCTGCAGTAGTAGGTCTTTCCAGCCAGCTTTTCGAACTGGGCGCCGGTAACGGTGTTGCCGCTGGGATCGAAATCCAGGCCGTTGAGCAGGCGGCCGCCCGCCCAGTTTCCATCGCCGTTGAAGCGGGCCATGCTCCATTCCGGAATCTTCAGCATGTTCTGGGTGTAGTCACCCTGCAGCTCGAAGCGGAAGTAGTTGGCCGTCATCGTAACGTTGTCGACCGGCTTGAACTGGAAGGTCAGCTGGCCGCCCTTGCGTTCGCGCTTCTCTTCCTTCACCGCGAAGTTGACCGAGGTCGGCATGAAGAAGTCGCTGTAGTTGCCGCCGGTCTGGTTGTTGAAGCCTGACTTGCCCCACCAGTAGTGGATGCCATCCTGCGCCTGCACGTTGCCATAGGCATCGCGCGCCTTGCCGGCGCCGTACCACTGGTAGTCCTCGGTGCTGGCTTCCATGGTGCGGGTGGTGCGCTTCTGCTGCGTCACGCCGATCAGCACGCCGAAACGCTCGTCCTTGCTGTGCCACGAATACAGGGCCGACGCCTGCGGGTCGATATCGTGGTGGGTATCGGAGGAGGTGCCCTCGAGCGTGACGAAGCCCGAGTTGGATTCCATGTCCAGCGGGCGACGGGTGTGCAGGATGACCGTGCCGCCGATTCCGCCTTCATCGATGCGTGCTTCCGGCGACTTGAACAGCTCGGCGCTGGACAGCATGTTCGACGGCAACAGGGTGTAGTTGAACGAACGGGTGGCTTCGTCGTTGGTTTCCGACGTGGCCACGTAGTTGCCGTTCAACTGGGTCAGGGTCAGGTCGGGTGCCAGGCCACGCACGCTGACGCTCTTGCCTTCGCCGCCACTGCGAGTGATGACCACGCCGGGCACGCGCTGCAGTGCGTCGGCCACGTTCTTGTCGGGGAACTTGCCGACGTCTTCGGCGGTGATCACTTCGACCACGGCGTTGGCGTCGCGCTTCTGCTCAAGGCTCTTTTCAATGGCGTAGCGGTAGCCGGTGACCTGGACGCTGTCCAGGTTGGTGGCTTCCTGCGAGCCGGTGGAAGCGGCCTGCTGCGCGGCGGCGCCAGCCGGAATGACGGCGGCGGCCAAGGCCAGCGCGATGGCCAGCGCCAGTGCGTCCTGGCCATGCGTACGTGTTGAATGCTTCATTCCCATCTCTCCCTCTCTCCTGGATTGATCCGGTGACGTGGCACGGACAACTTGAATCGATCTAATTTGAAGTGACATTGTCGCTATTGCCATGCAGTGGCAGTAGCACCGTGCGCGTGGCCTGGTACGTCCTGTTGCTGCTCCCCCAACTCCCGGCCATCGCAGTGTCGTTCTTGGATCGATCTAAGCGATGGGCGGGCGTTTTTTAGCATGGGTCGCCCGCGGGCGCATGCTGCTCCGCAATATGGTACTGGCGTGGCGAAGGCATGACGGTTTGCTGAAATCAGTGAAATCGTTTTCGTGCGCAGGGGAGGGTGGGGCGGCAGGGCTGCGCCCTGCACCTGCTTGACGCCAAAGCCAAAGCCGAAGCCGAAGCCGAAGCCGAAGCGGCTCTGGGTTTCTGCTGGTTTGGCGGGGCGGTGTGGGCTGGCAGGACACGCCGTAAACCCGTCCATGGGGGCTCG
>NZ_JAWJTG010000055.1:0-30300 GCF_032911605.1 Stenotrophomonas mexicanensis | reverse complement strand
GCTTGGCAGCCGCATCCATGCGGCTGACACCCCGCACTCCGACACCGCCCCGCCTTTGACAGTTTCTCGTGATCTGGTAGATCCACGCCATGCGTGGATGGTTTTCGATCTCAATTGGAGATATTTGATTCCGAAAGAGATTCAGCCACGAATGACGTGGATCTACTGTGGCGACCGACTTGCGTCTAGGGCAGAGCCCCCTGAGTCAGGGGTCGGCCGCGAAGCGGCGGGGGTCTGGGAGCTGGTAAGTGGGGCCCGCGGTTCGCGTAGCGAAGCGTGGGAGCGGCAGCGCGCATGCGATGGCGCGTACCCAGGGCGCAGCCCTGCCAAGAGCTCCCCATTCAGGCAGGTAAGTGCAGGTCACAGGATAAGCAGACGCCTTGTTGCCTCCGCCAATCGGGTCCACATTCCTGTGCAGGAGACGGGCCGCCGCCCGTTGTCGAGACACCAGGAGACCTGCATGTCCGCTGCCCCCACCACCGCCATTTCCCGCGATCCGGCCACCGGCCAGCAGATCGCCAGCCATCCCTTCGCCACCGACGCCGAACTGGAAACAATCCTGGATCGCGGCCAGGTTGGCTTCGCGGCCTGGAGCGCCAGGAGCCTTGAACAGCGTGCAGACGTACTGCGTGCGATGGCGGTGGTACTGCGCCGTGACCGTGAAAAGCTGGCCGCGCTGGCCACCGCCGAAATGGGCAAGGTCCAGGCCGAGTCGCTGGCCGAGATCGAGAAGTGCGCCGTGCTGTGCGACTGGTACGCCGACCACGGTGCGCAGTTCCTGCGCGACGAACCGACCCAGGTGCCCGACGACAAGGCATACGTGTCCTACCTGCCGCTGGGCGTGGTGCTGGGCATCATGCCGTGGAACTTCCCGTACTGGCAGGTGATGCGCGCGGCGGTACCGATCCTGATGGGCGGCAACGGCTTCCTGCTGAAGCCGGCCGAGAACATCGTCGGTACCGCGCAGCTGCTTGACGCCGCCTGGCGCGACGCAGGCCTGCCGGAAGGCACCTTCATCGCCGCCAACATCAGCCGCGACGGCACCAGCCGCGCGATCGCAGATGATCGCATCGCTGCGGTCACCCTGACTGGCAGCGTGGCCGCCGGCCGCAGCATCGCCGCCCAGGCCGGGCAGGCGCTGAAGAAGGTGGTGCTGGAACTGGGCGGCTCGGATCCGTTCATCGTGCTGGCAGATGCCGATCTGGACGCTGCGGTCGATGCCGCCGTGGCCTCGCGCTTCCAGAACACCGGGCAGGTCTGCATCGCCGGCAAGCGCATCATCGTCGAAGACGCGGTCTACGACCGGTTCGTGGCGCAGTTCTGCCAGAAGGTGCAGGCGCTGACCATCGGCGACGGCCGTGAAGCCGGCAACCGTATCGGCCCGATGGCACGCCAGGACCTGCTGGAACAGCTGGACGCGCAGGTACGGGCCTCGGTGGACGCGGGCGCGAAGCTGCTGGTCGGCGGCCATCAGCTGGATCGCCCAGGCGCGTTCTATGCCCCCACCGTGCTGGCGGACGTGGAGCCGGGCATGCAGGCTTTCGATACCGAGACCTTCGGTCCGGTTGCCTCGATCAGCCGCGCCCGTGATGCCGATCATGCGGTGGAACTGGCCAACCAGAGCGAGTTCGGCCTCAGCGGCAACCTGTGGACCGGCGACCGCGCACGGGCCATGCAGTTGGCGCGCCGGCTGCAGACCGGCGGCGTGTTCGTCAACGGTTTCTCCGCCTCTGACCCGCGCGTGCCGATCGGTGGCGTGAAGAAGAGCGGCTTCGGCCGTGAGCTCTCGCACTTCGGCATCCGCGAATTCGTCAACGCGCAGACGGTGTGGTTCGACAAGCGTTGACGCGCAGCTTCCATCCTTCCTGCAACGATCCATCATCAGTCCAGCGAAAAGGACGGCATTCCAATGTCCAAGGGTTCAGATCTGCTCGTCGCCGCGCTTGAGAACGAAGGCGTCGAGCGTATTTTCGGTATTCCCGGCGAAGAGAATCTCGACGTGGTCGAGTCGCTGCGCCATTCCAGCATCGAGCTGGTCATCACCCGCCACGAACAGGCGGCCGTGTTCATGGCGGCCACCTATGGCCGCCTGACCGGCAAGCCGGGCGTGTGCCTGGCCACGCTTGGCCCGGGCGCGCTCAACTTCACCACCGGTGCCGCCTACGCGCTGCTTGGCGCGTGGCCGGTGATCATGATCACTGGCCAGAAGGGCATCGTCGCCAGCAAGCAGGCACGCTTCCAGATCGTCGACATCGTCAGCACGATGAAGCCGCTGACCAAGCAGGCGCGGCAGATCGTGTCGGCGCGCACCATTCCGACCATCGTCCGCGAGGCATTCCGTACCGCGCTGGAAGAGCGCCCGGGCCCGGTGCTGCTGGAGCTGCCCGAAGACATCGCGGCCGATGAGGTCGGGGACGTAGCGCTGATTCCGCCGCACGCGGTGGATCGTCCCATTGCCAGTCCGGAAGCACTGGACCGCGCGGCGGAGATCATCCGCAACGCCAAGCGCCCGCTGCTGATGATCGCCTCGGCGGCGTCGCGGCCGCAGTCCAGCGAAGCGTTGTCGGCATTCGTGCTGCGCGCGGGTATTCCGTTCTTCACCACGCAGATGGGCAAGGGTGCGGTGGCCGGTGGTTCGGGCCTGTACATGGGCACCGCCGCGCTGACCGAGCGCGACTACGTGCACATGGCGATCGACCAGGCCGACGTGATCGTGACGATCGGCCACGAGGTCACCGAGAAGCCGCCGTTCGTGATGCGCCCGGGTGGGCCGACCGTGATCCATATCGGCTATTCGCAGGCGGCGGTGGAGCAGGTGTACTTCCCGCAGGTGGAAGTGATCGGTGACATCGGCCGTTCGCTGACCCAGCTGGCCGACCGTATCGAAGGTGCAGTGCCGAACGCCGACGCGCTGCTGCCGCTGCGCACTACCATTCTGGAACACCTGGCTGACCGTGCCGAGGAAGCTGGATTCACCCCGCAGCGGCTGGTGCACGACGTGCGCCAGGTGATGCCGCCGGACGGCATCGTGGCCCTGGACAACGGCATGTACAAGATCTGGTTTGCGCGTAATTACCGCACCCAGGTGGCCAATACGCTGCTGCTGGACAACGCGCTGGCGACGATGGGCGCGGGCCTGCCGTCGGCGATCATGGCCTCGATCCTGTACCCGCAGCGGCGGGTGCTGGCGGTGTGCGGCGATGGCGGATTCATGATGAACAGCCAGGAGCTGGAGACCGCGCGTCGGCTGGGCCTGAACCTGGTGGTGCTGATCCTCAACGATGGCGCCTACGGGATGATCCGCTGGAAGCAGGCGGTGGATGGCTTCACCGACTACGGCATGACGTTCAGTAACCCGGATTTCGTGAAGTATGCGGAAGCCTATGGCTGCAAGGGGCATGAGGTGACGGCCATCGAGCAGTTCATCCCCACGCTGGCGGCGGCGTTCAACGAGGGTGGGGTGCACCTGGTATCGGTGCCGATCGACTACTCGGAGAACCAGCGGGTGCTGGTGGACGAGCTGCGGCAGGCGTTCCCCGGGAACGGTTGACGCCTACCGGGGCATCGGTTCCCCGGAATCCGGTAGGTGTCGACCTTGGTCGACACACGGACCGCCAACCAAGGTTGGCGGCTACCAGAGCGGCGGGCAGCGGACCTGGCAGGTGTCGACCTTGGTCGACACGATGGAGCGCCAACCAAGGTTGGCGGCTACCAGGCGGCGGGCAGTGGGCCTGGTAGGTGTCGACCGTGGTCGACACGCGGACCGCCAACCAAGGTTGGCGGCAACCGGGCAGCGGGCCGGGGCCCGGCCCAGGGCTGGGGCGGGGCGGTTTTGGTATGCTGGGCAACCGGCTGTGCCGGGCGCAACATCCCCCCTCACTACACGATTCCCGCAGATCCATGAGCGAAGCTACCGATACCCCCCCCGTTGACGAAAACAAGTTGATCGCCGAGCGCCGCGAGAAACTCAAAACGCTGCGTGGGCAGGGCATCGCGTACCCGAACGACTTCCGTCGCGAGGACTTCGCCGGCCGCCTGCAGGAAGAATTCGCCGACGCCGAACAGTGGACCGCCGAGGCTCTGGAAGGCAACGGCCGCCAGGTGAAGATGGCCGGCCGCCTGATGGCCAAGCGCATCATGGGCAAGGCCAGTTTCGCGCAGATCCAGGACGAGTCGGGCCGCATCCAGCTGTTCCTGCAGGGCACGGTGCTGGGCGATGCCTACACCGCCTTCAAGGGCTGGGACGTGGGCGACATCATCGCCGTCGAAGGCGGCCTGACCCGTACCAAGACCGGCGAGCTGTCGGTCAAGGCCGAATCGATCCGCCTGCTGACCAAGTCGCTGCGCCCGCTGCCGGACAAGTGGCATGGTCTGGCCGACGTCGAGCAGCGCTACCGCCAGCGCTATGTCGACCTGATCGTGACCCCGGAGTCGCGCGCGGTGTTCATCAAGCGCTCGAAGATCATCCGCGCCATGCGCGCGTGGCTGGACAACCGCGACTTCCTCGAAGTCGAGACGCCGATGATGCATTACATCCCCGGCGGCGCGGCGGCCAAGCCGTTCACCACCCACCACAACGCGCTGGACCTGGACCTGTACCTGCGCGTGGCGCCGGAGCTGTTCCTCAAGCGCCTGACCGTGGGTGGCCTGGAGCGCGTCTACGAGATCAACCGCAACTTCCGCAACGAAGGCGTCAGCACCCGCCACAACCCGGAATTCACCATGATGGAGCTGTACGAGGCCTACGCCACGTACAACGAGATCATGGACCTGACCGAAGGCGTGATCCGTGACGTGGCCACGACCGTCAACGGTTCCACCGAAGTCGAGTGGGATGGTGCCAACATCGACCTGGGCCCGGCGTTCCGCCGCTGGCGCATGGATGAGGCGGTGCGCCACCACAACCCGGAAATCTCCGCTGCCGACTGCACCGACCGCGAGGCGCTGCTGCGCCATTGCGAGCGCTTGAAGATCCGCGTCAAGCCGTCTTACGGCTGGGGCAAGCTGCTGCTGGAGATCTTCGAAGCCACCGTCGAGCACACCCTGATCCAGCCGACCTTCATCACCGACCATCCGGTGGAGGTCTCGCCGCTGGCCCGTGCCAACGACAACGATCCGGGCTACACCGACCGCTTCGAGCTGTTCGTCAACGGCAAGGAGCTGGCCAATGGCTTCTCCGAGCTGAACGACCCGGAAGACCAGGCCCAGCGTTTCCAGGCCCAGGTGGCCGCGAAGGAAGGCGGCGATGACGAGGCCATGCACTACGACGCCGACTACATCCGTGCGCTGGAGTACGGCATGGCACCAACCGGCGGCCTCGGCATCGGCGTCGATCGCCTGGTGATGCTGCTGACTGGCAGCAGCTCGATCCGTGACGTGCTGCTGTTCCCGTACATGCGTCCGGAGCAGTAAGTCGTCTTTTTGACTCCTGTTTGTGCGCGCCGTCGCGAAATGAGACGGCGCGATTGACGCCTCCCGCACTCGGCGTATCGTTAATGCACTACCTTGACGTCTGTTGTGGCTTGATCGGCGCCAGGGGGAGTGCGCACTGTGGAGAGTCCGCTTCACAATGTGATGACGATCATGAACCGGGACGCATGACACGGGAGTCAGGCCGATGCAGGGTGCGAGCGTTCGCAGCGGCAGGGTATCCTCGCCTGCTGATGATCCAGCATGGTCGAGAAACCAGGCAGAGTACGCGTTGAACATCGTCATTGTTGACGACCAGACGTCCGCCCGGACGATGCTGCGTCACGTCATCGAAGATATCGCGCCGGAACTGAGCGTGTATGACTTCGGTGATCCGCTGACCGCATTGGCTTGGTGTGAGGCGCATCCGGTCGACCTGCTGCTGCTCGATTACCGCATGCCGGAAATGGACGGGCTGGAGTTCGCCCGCCGTTTCCGTCGCCTGCCCAAGCATCGCGACATTCCGGTGATCCTGATCACCGTGGTCGGCGACGAGCCGATCCGTCAGGCGGCGCTGGAAGCCGGGGTCATCGACTTCCTGGTCAAGCCCATCCGTCCGCGCGAACTGCGCGCGCGCTGCTACAACCTGTTGCAGCTGCGCCAGCAGACCGAGAACGTGAAGCAACGCGCGTTGTCGCTGGAGCAGCGCTTGCTGGCCAGCATGCACGAGGTCGAGGAACGCGAGCGCGAGACCCTGTCGCGGTTGGCACGGGCGATCGAGTTCCGTGATGCCGGCACCAGTGCTTACCTCGAACGCATGGCGCGCGTGGCAGGGCTGATCGCGGAGCAGCTGGGCCTGCCCGAAGACGACGTGCGCCTGATCGAGATGGCCGCGCCGCTGCATGACATGGGCAAGATCGCCATTCCCGATGCAGTGCTGCTCAAGCAGGGCAAGCTCAACGACGAGGAGCTGGCGATCATGCGCCGGCACCCACGCATCGGCCATGAGCTGCTCAGTGGCAGCCAGAACCGCTTTATCCAGGTCGGCGCATTGATCGCGCTGCGCCACCACGAACGTTACGACGGCAGCGGCTACCCGGATGGGCTGGTCGGTGAGGCGATTCCGCTGGAAGCGCGCATCGTCGCCGTGGCCGACGTCTTCGACGCACTCATCTCACCCCGTCCGTACAAGGAAGCATGGACCATGGAAGCCACACTGGCCTATCTGTATGCCCAGCGTGGCCGCCTGTTCGATCCACGCTGCGTGGATGCGCTGATGCGCGGCCACCAGCAGTTGATGGATATCTGCGCCCAGCACTCGACGGCATCGACGCGACCGGGTGGGTGACATGCAGGACCTGTTCGCACGCGTGAGGCGTCGGCTGGCGCAGCGTCCGGATTCGGAACATGGCCAGGCGATCGTGCGGGTGGTGCTGATCTCGCTGATCCTGGTCTATGTGCTGCTGTCCGGTGCGCGCCTGCACCGTCTGGAGCAGTACCAGGGCGTGCTGGCGACGGTACTGACCGGATTGGTACTTTCGCTGCTGCTGTTCGGTTGGCTGCTGTGGAAGCCGGAGCGCTCCGATCCGCGACGGGTGGCCGGGATGCTGGCCGATTACGGCCTGATCGCGGTCGGCATGATCCAGATGGGTGAGCCGCTGGCGTGGGTGTATGCGGTGGTGATGTGGGTCACGGTGGGCAACGGCCTGCGCTTCGGGCCGCGTTACCTGGCCGCTGCCATCGTGCTGGCGATGGTCAGTTTCGGCACCACCGTGCTGTTGACCCCTTACTGGCAGGCCAACCTGGGGCTGGCCATTTCCCTGTGGTTGGGGTTGCTGGCAGTACCGTTGTGCTGCTCTTCCCTGCTGCGCCGAAGGATGCGACATCCGACCATGGATACGACTCCCGCCGCTGGCTCCGACAAACGCTCGCTGCTGGCACGCTTCAAGCAACGCCTGTCCGGGCGCGAGGACAGCGAGCACGCGCAGAACCTGATCCGCATCATCATCACGGCGCTGTTCATCAGCTATCTAGGCTGGCGCTCGCTGAGCGGCGGCGGTGAGGCACTGACTGCGACGTGGCTGATCCTCGCCTTCGAGCTGACCATTTCCGCCGGCCTGCTGACCGCGATCCTGGTCAATCCGGGTGTGTCGCATGTGCGCCGGGTGATCGGCATGCTGACCGACTACACCTGCATGGCCTGGATCATGACCATCCAGGGTGAGCCGGCGGCACCGCTGTATGCGGTGATGCTGTGGGTCACGATCGGCAACGGCATGCGCTACGGCAGCACCTACCTGCGCGTGGCCACGGCCATGGGCTGCCTGGCCTTCCTGTGCACGGTGATGCTGTCGCCGTACTGGCGCGGCCACGACTATCTGGGCTGGGGCCTGCTGCTGGGCCTGGGCGCGATTCCGCTGTACTTCGATTCGCTGCTGCATGCCTTGACCCGGGCGGTGGCAGAGGCGCGCCAGGCCAACGAAGCCAAGAGCCGTTTCCTGGCCAACATGAGCCATGAGTTCCGCACGCCATTGAACGGGCTGGCCGGCATGACCGAAGTGCTGGCCACCACCCGCCTGGACGACGAACAGCGCGAGTGCCTGAACACCATCCAGGCCTCGACCCGCAGCCTGTTGGCGCTGGTGGAAGAGGTGCTGGACATCTCCGCGATCGAAGCCGGCAAGGTGCGCGTGGAGTGGCACGAGTTCGCGCTGGCCGACGTGCTGCAGGCGATCAACCTGATCCTGACCCCGCAGACCCGCTCCAAATCGCTGGACTATCGCGTGCAGGTGGATGACAACGTGCCGCCGCGCCTGCTGGGTGATGCCGGTCATCTGCAGCAGATCCTGCTCAATCTGATGGGTAACGCGGTCAAGTTCACCGACAGCGGCTACGTGCATCTGCGCGTGTCCAGCCCCGATGTGCTGGGTAGCGAGCGGATGCGCCTGCGATTCGAGATCGTCGACAGCGGCATCGGCGTACCGGTGGCGCTGCGCGGCCGGCTGTTCAATGCCTTCGAGCAGGGCGATGTCGGCCTGGCCCGCCGCCATGAAGGCACCGGTCTGGGCACCGCCATTGCCAAGGGCCTGGTCGAGTCGATGGGCGGGCAGGTCGGTTATGCGCCGAACAGCCCGCGCGGCAGCGTGTTCTGGGTCGAGATCACGCTGGACGTCGCAGACACCTCATCAGCCCCGGCGGTTCCGTCCGAGGTGGCTGAAGCCGGCAATGTCATCGCGTTTTCCAATCCCTTCCTGCGCCATCGTGCGCGGGTGCGCAGCCTGCAGGTGCTGGTGGCCGACGACCACGAAGCCAACCGCATGGTGCTGCAGCGGTTGCTGGAGAAGGCCGGCCACAAGGTCACCTGCGTCAATGGCGGCGCCGAAGTGCTCGATGCGTTGGAGCAGGCCAGTTACGACGCAGCGATCGTCGATCTGCACATGCCCGGCATGAGCGGACTGGACCTGCTCAAGCAGTTGCGGGTGATGCAGGCCAGTGGCATGCCTTACGTTCCGGTCATGGTGCTGAGCGCAGACGTCACCCCCGAGTCCATCCTGCGTTGCGAGCAGGCCGGTGCCCGCGCCTTCCTTGCCAAGCCCGTGGTGGCCACCCGTCTGCTGGAAGTGCTGGCCGATGTCGCCGCCAACACCCGCGCCGAGTCCGGCATCCAGTCGGTGCCGGCATTGCCGGTTGGCGATGGCGTGCTCGATACCGCGGTGCTGGACGAGCTGGCGTCGCTGGGCATGGGCGATGGCTTCGAACGCAAGTTCATCGACCAGTGCCTGGCGGACGTCGACGCGAGCATGGGCCAGCTGCAGGGCTGCGGCGAGCACCAGGCCTGGGAGGATTTCCGCGAGCACGCACACGCGCTGCGCGGTGTGGCGAGCAACCTGGGGCTTGTCCAGGTTGCCGCCTCCAGTGGCGAAATCATGCGCATGGCGGACTGGCAGCTGAAGGGGGAATGGAACGCCCGCCTCGGCAGCCTGGCGACCGCACTGCGCAACGGCAGGAATGCGTTGGCTGCCCGTAGTGCGGGAGCATCGCACCGTGACGACAGCGAGCGCAGCCCGTCCTGAACCGCCGCGCTGTCAGGCCGGGTCGCCATTGCGCCGGGCCTGTGCCCGCACCAGCCGGTCCATGGTACGCAGGGACTTCTCGCCGAGCTGCATGGCGGTGTCCACCCAGATCTCGGTGATCCGCATCATTTCATGCAGCGGCACCATGGTGGCGATCTCGTTGACCTCACGCATCGCCGCCCACGCGTGCGGAATGCGCCGGCTTTCCTTGATCACCTGTTCGACCGCGGCAACACCTTCGCCCACCGGCACCACGATGTCGACCAGGCCCATTTCCTTCAGCTGGCTGGCGGTGTAGAGGTTGCCTTCCAGCATGATCTTCTCGGCCAGGCGCGGGCTGATCCGCTGGCACAGGAAGGAGTAGGCGCCCATGCCCGGGAACAGGTCGAACAGCACCTCGGGCAGGCCCATCAGCACGCCTTCCTCGGCGACGATGGTGTGGCAGCTCAGTGCGGCCTCGAAGCCGCCACCCAGTGCATTGCCCTGGACCAGGGCGATGCTGTGGGCACGGGTGCCCAGGCCGGCATGGAAGGCATGCACGCCGCGCACGCAGCGTTGGGCATAGTCGAGCAGGCGGGCACGGTCGCCCTCGCGGATCAGGCGGCAGAACAGTTCGAGATCGCCACCCAGGTTGAACACGTCGCTGTCCGAGGCAAGAACGACATGGGGTGACAGAGCGTGCGAGGCGCTGAGGCGATCGCCCAGTTCGCGCTGGTAGTCGACGATGTCATCGACCAGGCGCGAGGCGAAGCACGGCCGGCCCGGCTGGTTGAGCAGGTTGGCGTGCATGTGGATCCAGTAGACATCCCGCTCGGGTTCTTCGGTGATACGCAGGGTAGGGTGCTGCGAGGGACGGGTGATGATGGGGCGTACTGCGGACATGGGAGTTCTCCGTGTGACCGTCCGGCCAACCGCAGAGCGGACGGAGAGGAGTGAGGGGGCGGGCTGAACGTGCGGCGGCGACTGATTCTATGCACCCGTCGTGAACCGCCCGCAAGCGCTGTACCGGCCATGTTCCGGTAATAAAAAGACCCCGCCGTCTCCGGCGGGGTCCCTGCACTCTCCCGTTGCCCGGAAACCCTTACTGGGCGGGCGTATCACGCAGCTCGCGACGGAGAATCTTGCCGACGTTGGTCTTCGGCAGCTCCTTTCGGAATTCTACGATTCTGGGGTGCTTGTAACCGGTCAGGTTTGCCCGCGCATGTTCCTTGACCATTTCCGCGGTCAGGTTCGGGTCCTTCTTCACGATCACGACCTTGACCACTTCGCCGGACTTTTCGTCCGGGACACCGACGGCGGCGACTTCCAGCACGCCCGGCATCATCGCGATGACGTCTTCGACCTCATTCGGGTACACGTTGAAGCCGGACACCAGGATCATGTCCTTCTTGCGGTCGACGATGTAGAAGAAGCCCTGTTCGTCCATCCTGGCCATGTCGCCGGTGTGCAGCCAGCCGTCCGCATCGATGGCGGTGGCGGTTTCTTCCGGACGCTGCCAGTAGCCCTTCATCACCTGTGGGCCCTTGATGCACAGCTCGCCCACTTCGCCCAGCGCCAGGATGTTGCCGTTGTCGTCCTTGATGCAGGCATCGGTGGACGGGATCGGCAGGCCGATGGCACCGTTGTACTCGGGCAGGGTGAGCGGATTGATGCAGGCCGCGGGGGAGGTCTCGGTCAGGCCATAGGCTTCGACGAGGGTCACGCCGGTGACCTTCTTCCAGCGTTCGGCCACGGCACGTTGCACCGCCATGCCGCCGCCCAGGGTGAATTTGACCGAAGAGAAGTCGATCTCGTCGAAGCCCGGGGTGTTGAGCAGGCCGTTGAACAGCGTGTTGACGCCGGTGATGGCGGTGAAGCGGGTGCCCTTGAGCTCCTTGACGAAGCCCTTCATGTCGCGTGGGTTGGTGATCAGGTGGTTGCAGCCACCGAACTTCATGAAGACCAGCCCGTTCGCGGTCAACGCGAAGATGTGGTACAGCGGCAGGGCAGTGATGATCACTTCCTTGCCCGGCTCGATGCCCGAGGTGGACAGCCACGCCGACGCCTGCTGCATGTTGGCGATCAGGTTGCGATTGGTCAGCATCGCACCCTTGGCCACGCCGGTGGTCCCGCCGGTGTACTGCAGGAAGGCAATGTCGTCGTGGTCGATCTCGACCGCCGGAAGCGCGTGGCGGCTGCCCAGCTTGAGCGCCTGCTTGAAGCGGACGGCGCCCTTGATGTGGTAGTTGGGCACCATCTTCTTGATGTACTTCAGCACGAAGTTGACGATCGCGCCCTTGGCGCCGAGCAGGTCGCCCAGACCGGTGGTGACCACGTGCTTGACCGGCGTATCGGCGATGACCTGTTCGACGGTGTCGCCGAAGTTGTCGACCACCACCAGGGCGCTGACGCCGGCATCAACCAGCTGGTGCTTGAGTTCGCGCGCGGTGTACAGCGGGTTGACGTTGACCACGGTCAGGCCGGCGCGCAGCACGCCGAAGGTGGCCACCGGGTACTGCAGGCAGTTGGGCATCATCAGGGCGACGCGGTCACCCTTCTTGAGCTTGAGCTCACCCAGCAGGTAGGCGGCGAACTGGGTGACCAGCGCGTCCGTCTCACCATAGGTGAGGACCTTGCCGAAGCTGGAGTAGGCGGGACGGTCGCGGAATTTCGCGACGGAAGCGTCGAAGACCGAGGCGACCGAATGGAATTCGTTGACGTCGATTTCGGCGGGAACGCCTTTCGGATAGCTCTGCAGCCAGGGACGATCCAGACTCATATTCCCCCTCCAGGAATCGTGATGTTTTAGGTTACGGCCCTGAGCGTATCGACAATGGCCGTTCATTGCAGCATACCCCGCCGTAGGGAAAACGCGAAGAGGCCCCGAGGGGCCTCTTTGCTTGGTAATGCCGGCCGCTGGCCGGCATCTGCGCTCGATCGGGATTCCGGTGGATGCCGGCCAGCGGCCGGCACTACCGTGGCCCCAAGCGGGGCGCTTGCGTCAGCCCTGCTTGCGTACCGGTGCGCCGTTGGCCTTGTAGTACGGCGCGGTGCTGCGGGCCAGCGGAGTGCGGCCACGGATCACGTCGGCCAGCTTCTCGGCCATCATGATGGTCGGCGCGTTGAGGTTGCCGGTCACCACCTGCGGCATGATCGAGGCATCGACGATGCGCAGGCCTTCCAGCCCGTGCACGCGGCCCTGGCCGTCGACCACCGCCATCGGGTCATCGGCATGGCCCATCTTGTTCGAGCACGACGGGTGGTAGGCGGTCTCGGCATGCTCGCGGACGAACGCATCGATCTGCGCATCGGTCTGCAGCGCGCTGCCCGGCGAGATTTCGCGGCCGCTGTACGGGGCCAGGGCCGGCTGCGCGAAGATCTCGCGGGTGATCCGGATCGCCGCGCGGAACTCGCGCCAGTCCTGGTCGTGCGACATGTAGTTGAACAGGATGCTCGGATGTTCGCGCGGATCCTTCGAACGCACGTGGATGCGGCCGCGGCTGGGCGAGCGCATCGAACCGACGTGCATCTGGAAGCTGTGTGCCTTGATCGGGTTGGAGCCGTTGTAATTGATCGCCACCGGCAGGAAGTGATACTGCAGGTTCGGCCAGTCGAATTCGGCGTCGCTGCGGATGAAGCCACCGGCCTCGAACTGGTTGCTGGCGCCGATGCCGGTGCCCAGGAACAGCCACTCGGCACCGATGGCCGGCTGGTTGTACAGCTTCAGAGCCGGGGCCAGCGAGACGGGCTTCTTGCACTCGTACTGCAGGTACATCTCCAAGTGATCCTGCAGGTTGGCGCCGACGCCCGGCAGGTGGTGCACCAGGTCGATGTCGAGGCTGCGCAGCAGGTCGGCCGGGCCGACGCCCGAGCGCTGCAGGATCTGCGGCGAGGCGATGGCGCCGCCACACAGCAGCACTTCGCGGCGGGCGGTGGCACGCTGCGGCTGGTCGTTGTGCAGCCACTGCACGCCCACCGCACGCTTGCCCGAGAACAGGATGCGGTCGGTCAGCGCGTGGGTGACGATGGTCAGGTTCGGGCGCGGCTTGGCCAGGTCCAGGTAGCCACGGGCGGTGCTGGAACGACGGCCCTTCGGGGTCACCGTGCGGTCCATCGGGCCGAAGCCTTCCTGCTGGTAGCCGTTGAGGTCGTCGGTGCGCGGGTAGCCGGCCTGCACGCCGGCCTCGACCATCGCGGCGAACAGCTCGTTGTTGCCGGCCTTCGGCGTGGTCACCCGCAGCGGACCTTCGCCACCGTGGTAGTCGTTGGGGCCGATGTCACGGGTTTCGGCCTTGCGGAAGTACGGCAGGCAGTCCAGGTAGGTCCAGTCTTCCAGGCCGGGCATGCTGGCCCAGTTGTCGTAGTCCATCGCGTTGCCGCGGATGTAGCACATGCCGTTGATCAGCGACGAGCCACCCAGCCCCTTGCCACGGCCGCAGTCCATGCGGCGGTTGTTCATGAAGGGCTCGGGATCGGTCTTGTACGCCCAGTTGTAGCGCTTGCCCTGCAGCGGGAAGGCCAGTGCCGCCGGCATCTGGGTACGGAAGTCGAGCCGGTAGTCCGGGCCACCGGCTTCCAGCAGCAGCACGCTGACATCGGCATCTTCGGTGAGGCGGGTGGCCAGCACGTTGCCGGCCGAACCGGCGCCGATGATGATGTAGTCGTACTCGTTATGGGTGCTCATGGGTGTCTCCTGCAGGCCGGGGCGCGCTGCATGCAGGCGTCCCGGCGGAATGTCGGATCGGCGCAGTGGCCGGACGAAGGTGCGCGCTCGGGGCGCGCCGATCAGAACACGCTGGCGTAGTCGCCCAGTTCCACCTGCACAGACTTGATGCGGGTGTAGTGGCCGAGGGTGGAGAGGCCGTTCTCACGGCCGACGCCGGATTCCTTGTAGCCGCCGACCGGCATTTCGGCCGGCGATTCGCCCCAGGTGTTGATCCAGCAGATGCCGGCTTCCAGGCGGTGGATGATGCGGTGGGCGCGGCTGACGTCCTTGCTGACCACGCCGGCGGCGAGGCCGAAGGTGGTGTCGTTGGCGCGACGCACCACTTCGTCTTCGTCGTCGTAGGCGAGGATGCTCATCACCGGCCCGAAGATCTCTTCCTTGACGATGGTCATGTCATCGTGGCAGTCGGAGAACACGGTCGGCAGCACGTAGGCGCCATTGGCCTGCGCGCCTTCGGTGGCACGGCCGCCGCCGGTCAGCAGGCGGGCGCCTTCGGCCTTGCCGCTTTCGATGTAGCGCAGCACGTTTTCCATGTGCAGGAAGCTGGTGAGCGGGCCGAAGTTGGTCTCGGCGGCCATCGGGTCGCCGATGCGGATGCGCTTGACGCGCTCGACCACGGCGGCTTCGAACGCGGCCAGCATGCTGCGCGGCACGAACACGCGGGTGCCGTTGGTGCAGACCTGGCCGGAGCTGAAGAAGTTGGCCATCACCGCGATGTCGGCGGCGCGGTCGAGGTCGGCGTCATCGCAGATCACCAGCGGCGACTTGCCGCCCAGCTCCATGGTCACTTCCTTCAGCGACGAGGATGCGGCGCTGGCCATGACCTTCTTGCCGGTGGCGACGCCGCCGGTGAAGGAGATCTTCTCGATCACCGGGTGCTCGGTCAGCCACTGGCCGATCTCGCGGCCCGGGCCCTGCACGACGTTGAACACGCCGGCCGGCACACCGGCTTCGGTGTAGATCTCGGCCAGGCGGATCGCGGTCAGCGGGGTCACTTCGGACGGCTTGAACACCATCGCGTTGCCGGCGGCCAGGGCCGGGGCCGACTTCCACATGGCGATCTGGATCGGGTAGTTCCAGGCGCCGATGCCGGCGACCACGCCCAGCGGCTCGCGGCGGGTGTAGAAGAAGCTCGATTCGCGCAGCGGCAGCTGGATGCCTTCGATGGCGGTGGCCAGGCCGGCGTAGTACTCGACCACGTCGGCGCCGGTGACGATGTCCACGGTGGTGGTTTCGGCCAGCGCCTTGCCGGTGTCCAGGGTTTCCAGGTGCGCCAGTTCGTCGTTGCGCTCGCGCAGGATCTCGACGGCGCGGCGCAGGATGCGCGAACGCTCCATGGCAGTCATCGCCGCCCACACCTTCTGGCCTTCGGCCGCGCTCTGCACGGCGCGTTCGACGTCGGCCTGGCTGGCGACCTGCACTTCAGCGATCACGTCACCGGTGGCCGGGTTCACGGTCCTGAAGGTCTTGCCGCTGGTGGCATCGACGCGCTGGCCGTGGATGTAGAGCTGTTGGACGGGCAGGGTGGTCATGGGGCGTACTCCTTGGAAGGGGGCGGGTGCTGAAGCGCTTATAGCGCGACAGCCTGCAACTGGAAGTCGATGTAGCCGTAAGCAATGCGCCGGGACTTCTCGGCGTTGAACTGGCCGCCGACCAGGCTGCCGCGCAGCCACAGGCCGTCGATCATCGCGGCCAGGCCACGGGCGGCCAGGCGGGCCTGCGGGTGGGGCAGCAGGCGGTTGAACTGGTGGCACAGGTTGGAGAACAGGCGCTGGTCGTTGGCGCGCTGCAGCCGGGCCAGTTCCGGCTGGTGCATGCTCGCGGCCCAGAAGGTCAGCCAGACGCGCATCGCGGTGCCGTTGATCTGGCTGTCGTCGAAGTTGCCATCGACGATGGCGCGCAGCTGCTCGCGCGGGTCGTCACCAGCGTCGGCACGGTAGCGGGCGACCGCGTCCTTCAGTTCACGCAGGATCTGCCGCATTGCAGCATTGAGCAGGCCGTCCTTGTCGCCGAAGTAGTGGGCGACGATGCCGCTGGACAGCCCTGCCTTCTTCGCGATGGTGGCGACGGTCGCATCGGCCATGCCGATCTCGTCGATGGTCTGGAAAGTGGCCCGGATCAGCTGTTCGCGCCGTACCGGTTCCACGCCTTTCTTCGGCATTGTCTCTCCACGGATTGCGACCCGAAGGATCGGGCTGCCCGCCATTATGCTTTTTATTGATTGAACGTTCAATCAATAAACCCTAGGATGCGCTCGCGCCCCACGCCATGGGCCCGGTTTACCGGTCCGGCCCCGCCCATGTGCCCCCTCGGACTTGATGAGACGACCCCATGTCTTCCCTGGCTCATCCCAAGCGTTCGCCCCTGCGCTTGAATCGTTTTGTCTTCTTCAGCTCCTCGGTGTCGATCGGCATCCTCGGGCTGCTTACCGTTCTCTATCCCGAAAGCAGCGAGCACTGGCTGCAGTGGGCGCAGGCCGAAGTCTCGGCGGCGTTCGGCTGGTGGTACATGCTGCTGATCGTGCTGTGCCTGGGCTTCGTGCTGTGGCTGGCGTTCTCGCCGTACGGCCGCATCCGCCTGGGCCACAACGAGGAATCACCGGCGTTCGGCTACGTGGCCTGGGTGTCGATGCTGTTCTCGGCCGGCATCGGCATTGCGCTGCTGTACTACGGCGCCTACGAGCCGCTGGACCACTTCCTCAATCCGCCCGGGCAGCCCGGCGGGACCGTGGCCGCCGGCCGCGAGGCGATGGTGCTGACCTTCCTGCACTGGGGCCTGCACGGCTGGGCGCTGTATGCGCTGGTCGGCGTGGCGCTGGGCTATTTCGCCTACCGCCGCGACCTGCCGCTGGCGCTGCGCTCGGCGCTGTACCCGATCTTCGGTGAGCGCATCCATGGCCGCATCGGCGACATGGTCGATGGCTTCGGCATCCTTGCCACGCTGATCTCGATGGTGACCAACCTCGGCATCGGCGCGCTGGTGGTGCAGTCCGGCCTGGTCTACCTGTTCCACATTCCGGATACGCCGCAGGTGCTGGTGGCAATCGTGCTGGTGATGATGGTGGTGGCCACCATCGGCGTGGTGGCGGGTGTGGAGAAGGGCATTGCCTGGCTCTCCAACCTCAACGTGCGCCTGCTGTGCGGCCTACTGCTGTTCGTGCTGGTCACCGGCCCGACCCTGCACCTGTTCGATGGTCTGATCCAGAACACCGGCGATTATCTCGGCGCATTCGTGCGCAAGAGCTTCGACATGTACCTCAACGACCCGAAGGGCCGTGAGTGGATGGGCTCGTGGACGCTGTTCTACTGGGCGTGGTGGATCGCCTGGGCGCCGTTCGTCGGTCTTTTCGTGGCGCGCATCTCGCGTGGCCGCACCATCCGTGAAGTGATCATGGGCGTGCTGCTGATCCCGCTCGGCTTCACCCTGGCGTGGCTGTCGATCTTCGGCAACACGGCTATCGACCTGGTGCTCAACCATGGCCAGGCGATCCTGGGTGACGTGGCCCAGCACGATGCGGCGATGACGCTGTTCAAGCTGCTGGAGTACCTGCCCGCCGCGCCGTACGTGGCCGGTGCCGCGGTGGTGATCGGCTTCGTGTTGTTCCTGACCCCGGTCGATTCGGGCACGCTGATGATCGCCAACCTGTGCACCCGTCGCGTTGATGATGGCGTGGAAGACGGGCATGACGCGCCGATCTGGCTGCGCGTGTTCTGGGCGGCCGGCATCACCGTGGCCAGCGTCGGTCTGCTGCTGGCCGGCAACTTCAGTGCGATGCAGACGGCGGTGGTGCTGTGCGGCCTGCCGTTCTCGTTCACCCTGGCGTTCTACATGTGGGGCCTGCTGAAGGCACTGCGCACCGACCCGGACGCACCGCGGCGGTAGTTAGCGCCGGGCCATGACCGGTGAACGCCAAAGCAAAGGGCCGGATCGGTGAGGATCCGGCCCTTTGCGTTTGCTTGCAGGATGCGCCGGGCATGGCCCGGCGTTACCCGTTACTTTGCTGCCAACTGGCGCAGCACGTACTGCAGCAGGCCGCCATGACGGAAGTATTCGACTTCCTTCGGGGTCAACAGCATTACCGAGACCTCGAAGGTCTTCTTCGTGCCATCAGCCTTGGTGGCGGTGACCGTGGCGCGCTTGCTGGCACCGTCCTGCAGGCCGGTGATGTCGATCACTTCCGAACCGTCCAGGCCCAGGCTCTGTGCGTTCTCGCCGTTGCGGAACTGCAGCGGCAGCACGCCCATGCCGACCAGGTTGGAGCGGTGGATGCGCTCGAAGCTCTCGGCCACGACCGCCTTCACCCCCAGCAGCAGGGTGCCCTTGGCCGCCCAGTCACGCGACGAACCGGTGCCGTATTCCTTGCCGGCCAGCACTACCAGCGGCACCTTGTCGGCTTTGTACTTCATGGCCGCATCGTAGATCGCCAGCTTTTCCGGCTGGCCGCCGCCGGCCGGGTAGTACAGGGTGTTGCCACCTTCCTCGCCACCGAACATCAGGTTCTTGATGCGGATGTTGGCGAAGGTGCCGCGGACCATGACGTCATCGTTGCCGCGGCGGCTGCCGTAGCTGTTGAAGTCGGCCGGCTGCACGCCGCGCTCCTGCAGGAAACGGCCTGCCGGCGAGTCCTTCTTGATGTTGCCGGCCGGGGAGATGTGGTCGGTGGTGATCGAGTCGCCGAACAGGCCCATCACGCGTGCGCCGTGCACGTCGTCGATGCTGCCGGTCTGCATTGTCATGCCATCGAAGTACGGCGGGTTCTTGATGTAGGTGGAGGCATCGCTCCACTCGTACAGGTTGCCGTCCGGCGAAGCGATGGTGTTCCAGCGGGTATCACCCTTGAACACATCGGCGTAGTTCTGCTTGAACATCTCCGGGCCGATGGTGGCAGCGATGACGTCGCCGATTTCCTTGTTGCTCGGCCAGATGTCGCGCAGGAACACCGGCTGGCCATCGCTGCCGGTACCCAGCGGCTGGGTGGTCAGGTCGATGTCGGTGGTGCCGGCGATGGCGTAGGCCACCACCAGTGGCGGGCTGGCCAGGTAGTTCATCTTCACTTCGGGGTGCACGCGGCCCTCGAAGTTGCGGTTGCCGGACAGCACCGAGGTGACCACCAGATCGCCGGTGGCGATGCCGGCGCTGACTTCGGTCGGCAGCGGGCCGGAGTTGCCGATGCAGGTGGTGCAGCCGTAGCCGACCACGTAGAAGCCGATCTTTTCCAGCTCCTTCAGTACGCCGGCCTTTTCAAGGTAATCGGTGACCACGCGGGAGCCTGGGCCGAGCGAGGTCTTCACCCACGGCTGGCGGTTCAGGCCCTTGGCGGCCGCGTTGCGGGCCAGCAGGCCGGCGCCGATCATTACCGCCGGGTTGGAGGTGTTGGTGCACGAGGTGATGGCCGCGATGACCACCGCGCCGTCCTTCAGGCGGACCTTGCGGCCTTCGGTTTCGATGTCGGCGTAGCCCTTGGCCAGCTGCTCGTTGCCGACCGCGGCACCGCCGCCTTCGTTGACGAACGAGGAGACATCGTCGCTGCGCTTGTCACGGTTGGTGGTCAGGCCAACCAGGGCTTCGCGGTAGTTCTTCTGCACGTCTTCCAGCAGCACGCGGTCCTGCGGACGCTTCGGGCCGGCCAGCGACGGCTTCACCGTGCCCATGTCCAGTTCCAGCGTGGTGCTGTACTGCGCGTGCGGGCTGCCCGGTTCGTGCCACAGGCCCTGCGCCTTGGCATAGGCTTCGACCAGATCGATCTGCTCTTCGCTGCGGCCGGACAGGCGCAGGTAGTTCAGCGACTCGGCGTCGATCGGGAAGATGCCGCAGGTGGCGCCGTATTCCGGGGCCATGTTGCCAATGGTGGCGCGGTCGGCCAGCGGCAGGTGCTGCAGGCCGTCACCGAAGAACTCGACGAACTTGCCGACCACGCCCAGCTTACGCAGCATCTGGGTGACGGTCAGCACCAGGTCGGTGGCGGTTGCGCCCTCGGGCAGCTTGCCGGTCAGCTTGAAGCCGACCACCTGCGGGATCAGCATCGACGACGGCTGGCCGAGCATGGCCGCCTCCGCTTCGATGCCGCCCACGCCCCAGCCGAGCACGCCGATGCCGTTGATCATGGTGGTGTGGCTGTCGGTGCCGAACACGGTATCGGGGTAGGCGACCGCCTTGCCGTCCTTGTCCGCCGTCATCACCACGCGGGCCAGGTTCTCCAGGTTCACTTGGTGGACGATGCCGGTGTTCGGCGGCACTACCTTGAAGTTGTCGAAGGCCTTCTGGCCCCAGCGCAGGAAGCCGTAGCGTTCCTGGTTGCGCTGGAACTCGATCTTGCCGTTGAGGTCCAGCGCGTCCGGCTTGCCGAACACGTCGACCTGCACCGAGTGGTCGATGACCAGTTCGGAGGGAATCTGCGGGTTGATCTGCTCAGGCGAGCCGCCGAGCTTGACCACCGCGTCGCGCATCGCGGCGAGGTCGACCACGCAGGGCACGCCGGTGAAGTCCTGCAGGACCACGCGCGCCGGCATGAAGGCGATTTCGGTGTCCGGCTCGGCCGCCGGGTTCCAGCGGGCCACGGCTTCGATGTGGTCCTTGCCGACGGTGATGCCGCCATCCTCGTGCCGGAGCAGGTTCTCCAGCAGGATCTTCATCGAGTAGGGCAGGTGGGAGATATCGAAGCGCTGGCCCAGCGTGGGCAGGCTGAAGTAGTCGTAGGTCTTGCCGCCGACGTCCAGCTGGCTGCGGGTGGAGAACGAATCGCTCATGCGGGGTAACTCCTTCTTGCGGATGGCTTGCAGTGGCCCGCGCATGGGCGGACCTGCTTGCGGTCGCCGCGGGCCTGACGGCCCCGTTCTCCCAGTATGAACCCCAAACTGAATGGATTCACCCGGGCCGGGTCCTGCCTGCGGCATCGGTTCCAGATTACAGGGGAAGGTGTATGGCGTATGTCACGTTTGTGGCCGATCCTTTGCGAGGCAAGGGCTGGCGGGGTGCCGGTCCTGTTCAGGGTGGAAGTATGCCCGGGGAAGTATGTATAATTTGTGCATACTCTGGAGGGCCTACCGATGGAAGCCACTGTTGCAGAACGCGGACAGATCACCCTGCCCAAGGCGGTGCGTGATGCCCTCGGCCTGACCAAGGGCACGCTGCTGAAGGTCGAGCTGGACGGCAGCCGCATCATCCTGCGCAAGAGTGTTGACGATGCCATTTCACGGGCGCGCGGCAAGTTCGCGCTGGACGGTTTCGAATCGTCCGACGCAGCGGTACGTGCGGTGCGTGACGAGGAATAAGCCGTGATGATCGCCGTCGACTCTCCGGTGCTGGTCGAGCTGCTCAGCAATGGCCCGCAGGCCGATGCCGTGGAAGCCATCCTCAGGCAGAGCCTGGTCGGTGGCCGCGTGGTGGTCTGCGGCGCGACCCTGGCCGAGGTCTGCGCATCGCTGCGTGGCGGTGCCGAGGTGCTCGAAGCGCTGGAAGAAATGGGCGTGCACTTCAACCCGATGGAAGCCAAGTCGGCGCTGCGCGCCGGCGAGATGCACCGCCGCCACCGCCAGCGCAGCGGCAGCCGCCGCAGCCTGGACGAATTCATGGTCGGCGCCCACGCACTGCTGCAGTGCGATGGCCTGATCACCTGGAACGACACGTTTTACCGCGACTACTTCAAGGGCCTGAAGCTGATCGTGCCGCAAGCCTGAGCCCACTTTTTTTCAACCTACGCATTACCCGGGAGTTGTCATGTTGGAAGCCTACCGCCACCACGTCGCCGAGCGCGCTGCGCTTGGCATCCCGCCGCTGCCGCTGAGCGCGCAGCAGACGGCCGATGTCATCGAACTGCTGAAGAACCCGCCGCAGGGCGAGGCCGAGTTCCTGCTCGACCTGCTGACCCACCGCGTGCCGGCCGGCGTCGATGACGCGGCCAAGGTCAAGGCCTCGTACCTGGCGGCGATCGCCCTGGGCAGCGAGCAGAACCCCCTGATCAGCCGTGAGCGCGCCACCGAACTGCTGGGCACCATGCTCGGCGGTTACAACGTTGCCCCGCTGGTGCAGCTGCTGGACGACGCCAGCGTCGGCACCATCGCCGCCAACGGTCTGAAGAAGACCCTGCTGGTGTTTGATGCCTTCCACGATGTGCAGGAAAAGGCAAAGGCCGGCAATGCCAACGCCCAGTCCGTGCTGCAGAGCTGGGCCGACGCCGAGTGGTTCACCAGCAACCCGGAAGTGCCGCAGAGCCTGACCGTCACCGTGTTCAAGGTGCCGGGCGAAACCAACACCGACGACCTGTCGCCGGCACCGGACGCGACCACCCGCCCGGACATCCCGATGCACGCCCTGGCGATGCTGAAGAACAAGCGCGACGACGCGCCGTTCACCCCGGAAGAAGACGGCAAGCGCGGCCCGATCCAGCAGATCCTCGACCTGAAGGACAAGGGTCACCTGGTCGCCTACGTTGGCGACGTGGTCGGCACCGGTTCCTCGCGCAAGTCGGCCACCAACAGCGTGCTGTGGTGGACCGGCGATGACATTCCGTTCATCCCGAACAAGCGCGCCGGTGGCGTCTGCCTGGGTTCGAAGATCGCCCCGATCTTCTACAACACCATGGAAGATGCCGGTGCACTGCCGATCGAGCTGGACGTGTCGAAGATGGAGCACGGCGATGTGGTCGAGCTGCGTCCGTACGAAGGCAAGGCGCTGAAGAACGGTGAAGTGATCGCCGAGTTCCAGGTCAAGTCCGAAGTGCTGTTCGACGAAGTGCGCGCCGGTGGCCGCATTCCGCTGATCATCGGCCGTGGCCTGACCGGCAAGGCGCGCGAAGCGCTGGGCCTGGCCCCGACCGACCTGTTCCGCCTGCCGGTGCAGCCGGTCGATACCGGCAAGGGCTTCTCGCTGGCGCAGAAGATGGTCGGCCGCGCCTGTGGCCTGCCGGAAGGCCAGGGCATGCGCCCGGGCACCTATTGCGAACCGAAGATGACCTCGGTCGGCTCGCAGGACACCACCGGCCCGATGACCCGTGACGAGCTGAAGGACCTGGCCTGCCTGGGCTTCTCGGCCGACCTGGTGATGCAGTCGTTCTGCCACACCGCCGCTTATCCGAAGCCGGTGGACGTGAAGACCCACCACACCCTGCCGGAGTTCATCTCCACCCGTGGCGGCGTCTCGCTGCGCCCGGGCGACGGTGTGATCCACAGCTGGCTCAACCGCATGCTGCTGCCGGACACCGTTGGTACCGGTGGTGACTCGCACACCCGTTTCCCGGTGGGCATTTCGTTCCCGGCCGGTTCGGGCCTGGTTGCCTTCGCCGCTGCCACCGGCGTGATGCCGCTGGACATGCCGGAGTCGGTGCTGGTGCGCTTCAAGGGCAAGATGCAGCCAGGCGTGACCCTGCGTGACCTGGTCAACGCGATTCCGCTGTACGCGATCAAGTCGGGCCTGCTGACCGTGGCCAAGGCTGGCAAGAAGAACATCTTCTCCGGTCGCATCCTGGAAATCGAAGGCCTGCCGGAGCTGAAGGTCGAACAGGCGTTCGAACTGTCCGACGCCTCGGCCGAGCGTTCGGCGGCTGGTTGCTCGGTGCGCCTGAACAAGGAGCCGATCATCGAGTACCTCAACAGCAACATCACCCTGCTGAAGTGGATGATTGCCGAGGGTTACCAGGATCCGCGCTCGCTGCAGCGCCGTATCGAGAAGATGGAAGCGTGGCTGGCCAACCCGGAGCTGCTGGAGCCGGATGCCGACGCCGAGTACGCCGCCGTCATCGAGATCGACCTGGCCGACATCCACGAGCCGATCGTGGCCTGCCCGAACGACCCGGACGACGTGAAGACCCTGTCCGAAGTGGCCGGCGCCAAGATCGACGAAGTGTTCATCGGTTCGTGCATGACCAACATCGGTCACTTCCGTGCGGCTGCCAAGCTGCTGGAAGGCAAGCGTGACCTGCCGACCCGCCTGTGGGTGGCCCCGCCGACCAAGATGGATGCCTCCGAGCTGACCAAGGAAGGCGTGTACGGCACCTTCGGCGCCACCGGCGCACGCATGGAAATGCCGGGCTGCTCGCTGTGCATGGGCAACCAGGCGCAGATCCGCGAAGGCTCCACCGCGATGTCGACCTCGACCCGCAACTTCCCGAACCGCCTGGGCCGCAACACCAACGTGTACCTGGGTTCGGCCGAACTGGCCGCGATCTGCTCGCGCCTGGGCCGCATCCCGACCAAGGAGGAGTACATGGCGGACATCGGCGTGATCAACGCCAATGGCGCGGAGATCTACCGCTACATGAACTTCGACCAGATCGAGGAATACCAGGACGTGGCCAAGACGGTTGCTGCCTGAGGGTAGTGCCGGCCGCTGGCCGGCATCCCGTTGAAACAAGGAACCCCCGGTGAAAGCCGGGGGTTTTTTGTCTGCTGCATCCGCTATTGCACGGTCCAGTCCGCGTTGCCCTGCAACCGACGGCCGCCGATCAGCACGTTGCCGCGCTTACCGGAGACATCCATCTCGAACCAGGGCAGTCCATCACGGTCAAGTGGACACACGTAGGCCTGGCGCTTTGCACGGTTGAATTCGATGTAGTAGCGGCGATGCACGTTGGGGTACGGCGGGATCGACGCGCCTTTCCAGCTGACGCTTACCGCGCCGGGGTCTTCGCGACCCACCAGCATCAGCATGAAGAACACATCACCCTGCTTGGCCTCGAAGTAGAACAGATCGCCACTGGCGCCGGCGGGTGCCAGTGGCAATGAAAGCAGTACGGCCGCCAGGGCGGCCTTCCATATGCCTTTGATCATGTGCAGCGTTCCTTGTGCAATACCGCTATCAAAGCACACATGCGGGTAGCGCGTTGAAACGAAGAACCCCGGTGAAAGCCGGTGCCTTTTTTGCCTGATGGCCTGTAGCACCGAGTCCATGCTTGGCTGCTGTTCGTGCGATGCGCGATGAGTCGAGCATGGCTCGACTCTACAACGGCATCCACGCATGGCGTGGATCTACTGCAAGCGGAGTCCTTGAGCCGGGGCGGGCAATCAGCCGCGCGCGAGCGCCAGCAACCGCTCGGCAATCCGTTCCAGCGGCACCTGTTCCTCGGCGGCGCCGAGCTTGAAGGCGGCACCCGGCATGCCCCAGACCACGCTGGTGGCCTCGTCCTGCACCAGTGTCGGCGCGCCGGCCTGGCGCATCTCCAGCAGGCCGCGTGCGCCGTCATCGCCCATGCCGGTGAGAATGGCACCGATGGCGTTGCCGCCGGCGTTCTGCGCGACCGAGCGGAACAGCACATCCACCGCGGGCTTGTGCCGGTTCACGGCCGGGCCGTCGTCGACCCGGCAACGCCAGCGCGCACCGTCGCGGATGATCCGCAGGTGCTTGCCACCCGGTGGCAGGTAGGCGTGGCCCGGCAGCACGGCTTCGCCGTCGCTGGCTTCGCGCACGGCCATCGCCGAGTGCCGGTCCAGGCGTTCGGCGAAGGCGCTGCTGAAGCTGGCCGGCAGATGCTGGGTCATCACCACGGCCGGGCCGTCGGCGGGCATGCCTTCCAGCACTACGCGCAGGGCTTCGGTGCCACCGGCCGACGAGCCGATCGCGATCAGGCGGTCGGTGGTACGGAACTGCGGCGCGGCGGGGCGCATCGCAGGAGCGGCTTCCAGCAGGAGCTTCGGTGCGGCAGCGCGCACCAGCGGACGCACCCGCGAGCGCGCCGCCATCTTGACCTTGGCGATGATCTCGTCGGCGTAGCCCTGCAGGCCGCGCGCCACGTCCAGTTTCGGCTTGGAGACGAAATCCACAGCCCCCAACGCCAGTGCCTGCAGGGTGGTGTCGGCGCCGCGTTCGGTCAGCGAGGAGATCATCACCACCGGCAGCGGGTGCAGGCGCATCAGGTTTTCCAGGAACGCCAGGCCGTCCATGCGCGGCATTTCCACGTCCAGGGTGATCACGTCCGGGGCCAGGCGCTTGATCTTCTCGCGTGCCAGCAGCGGGTCGGCGGCGGTGCCGACCACGTCGATGGACGGATCGCTGGACAGGATCTCGGTGAGCATCTGGCGCACGACGGCGGAGTCGTCGACGATCAGGACCCGGCAGGGGGCGTTGCCGGTCAGGGTCATTCGAACAGCTCCACGCCACCGGTGACCGGGGCCTTGGACAGGCGTGCACGCACGGCCGATTCGGTCGCAGCCACTTCGGCTTCATGGGCATGCGGCAGACGCTGCACCACCACGCGGCCGGTATCGGCGAAGAACCAGATCTTGCGCGGATGGATGCCGCACAGGTCCTCGGCGATGATCGGAATGTGCTCGGCCTGCAGGTACTGGCGCACGAACTCGGCGTTGCGGGTGCCGACCGGGTTGCTGGTGAAACCCTTCAGCACGTTGGCACCACCGAACACCTTGGCTTCGATGCGCTTGCGGTGTGCGCCGCGCTTGAGCATGTCGTTGATCAGCAGTTCCATCGCGTAGCTGCCATAGCGCGCAGGTGCGCCGTCGCCGGCATTGCCCTCGGGCAGCAGGAAATGGTTCATGCCGCCGATCTTCAGCACCGGGTCGCGCAGGCAGGCGGCCACGCAGGAACCCAGCGTGGTGGTCAGTGCGGTGGTGTCGTCGACCACCAGGTACTGTGTCGGCAGCAGCTTGGCTGCAATGGTCTTGAAGCGCGCGTCCTGGTAACGCATCACATCATCGGTACGCAGCGAGGCGTTCATGCGCCGGCCTTTGCCGCACGGCGGTACAGGGTGCGCCCGCAGGGCTGGATCAGGTCGGCGGCGTGCAGGTAGTTCTCCGAGTGGCCGGTGTAGAGCAGGCCATCGTCGGACAGGTGCTGCACCAGCCGGCCCAGGATCGCGCGCTGGGTCGGCTTGTCGAAGTAGATCATCACGTTGCGGCAGAACAGCGCATCGAACGGGCCGCCGACGTCGTAGCGCGGGGCGAGCAGATTCAATGGGCGGAACTCGATCAGCTCGCGCAGCGCTGGCAGCACGCGGCACTGGCCCTCGTTGGGGCCGCTGCCGCGCTGGAAGTAGCGCCGGCGCAGGTCCGGATCGAGGCTGGTGACGCGATCGATGTTGTAGACGCCACGGCCGGCGGTGGCCAGCACCTGGGTGTCGACATCGGTGGCGATGATGCGTACCGGTGGCTTCAGGGTGCCGAAGGCCTCGCAGGCGGTAATCGCCATCGAGTAGGGCTCTTCGCCGGTGGACGCCGCGCAGGACCACAGCAGCAGCGGCGTGCGGCTGGCGCGCTGCTGCAGCTCCTCGCGCAGCTTGTCGAAGTGGTGCGGTTCGCGGAAGAACGAGGTCAGGTTGGTGGTCAGGGCGTTGGTGAACGCCTGCCATTCGTCACCGTCTTCCTGCTCCAGATGGTCCAGATACTGCTGGAAGCTGCGCATGCCCAGCGTGCGCAGGCGGCGCGACAGGCGGCCATAGACCATGTCGCGTTTTGCCGGGGCGAGGGCGATGCCCACGCGCTGGTAGATCAGGTCGCAGACGCGGCGGAAATCACGGTCGGCGAACTCGAATTCGCGCGGGCCGGTGACGATGGGAGTAGGACTTTGCACGGGGGACGTGTCCATCGGCAGAGGCGGTGGCCGAAGCCGCCGCGGGTGGGTCTCAGAATTCCTGCCAGTCGCTGTCGCTGGCGACGAAGGTGCTGGCGTTGCTGCCGGTGCGGCGTGCTGGTGCTGGCGTCGGAGCCGGCCGCGGACGCGCCACGGCGGCGGCAACATGCACCGGCTCGACACGCGCGGCCACAGCCTTCATCGCGGCCGAGACCTGGTTGTCCAGGCGGAAGATCGCTACGGCGTCGGCCAGCTGGCCAGCCTGTTCTTCCATCGCGCGCGCGGCAGCGGTGGCTTCTTCCACCAGCGCAGCATTCTGCTGCGTGGTCTCGTCCATCTGCACCACGGTCTGGTTGACCTGCTCGATGCCAGCCGACTGCTCCTGCGAAGCCGCGGAGATCTCGGCCATGATGTCGGTCACGCGCTGCACCGAGGCGACGATCTCGCCCATGGTGCTGCCGGCCTGGTGCACCAGGCTGGAGCCTTCGGCGACCTTGCCGACCGAATCATCGATCAGGCCCTTGATCTCCTTGGCCGCGGCGGCCGAGCGCTGGGCGAGGGTACGCACTTCGCTGGCGACCACGGCGAAGCCACGGCCCTGTTCGCCGGCACGTGCGGCTTCCACTGCGGCGTTCAACGCCAGGATGTTGGTCTGGAAGGCGATGCCGTCGATGACCGAGATGATCTCGGCGATCTTCTTCGACGAAGCTTCGATGGCCGACATGGTGTTGACCACCTGGCCGACCACGCTGCCGCCTTGAGAAGCAACACCCTGCGCGCCGATCGCCAGCTGATTGGCCTGGCGGGCGTGTTCGGCGTTCTGGCGCACGGTGGAGGTCAGTTCCTCCATCGACGCGGCGGTCTCTTCCAGGTTCGCTGCCTGCTGCTCGGTACGGCGCGACAGATCACTGTTGCCCGAAGCGATCTCACCGGCGGCCAGTGTGATGCTGCCGGCGCTGGCCTGGATCTGGCCGACGATCTGGGTCAGCTGGGTGACGGTGGTGTTGGCGTCGTCCCGCATGCGTGCGAACACGCCCTGGTAGTCGCCGTGCATGCGCGCGGTCAGGTCGCCTTCGGCGATGGCCGACAGCAGCTGCGAGAGCTTGCCGAGGTTGTCATCGCTGACCGCCATCATCGCGTTGAGGTTTTCCAGCATCAGGCGGAAATCGTGATCGAAGCGCTGCGCGTCGCCACGGCGGCTGAAGTCGCCTGCGGCGGCGGCACTGGCCAGCTGCTTGATCTCGGCGTTGATGCGGCCGAGGTTGGCCTTGACCGTGTCGACGGTGGTGGTCATCGCGGCCTTCTCGCCGGGGTAGCGCGCGACGTCGCGGCTCAGATCGCCCACCGCGTACTGCTGCACCACATCCAGCACATCGTGCAGGGTCTGCACGTGGCCGCCGACCAGAGCATTGGTTTCCTGCACCATCAGCCCGTACTCGCCGGGGAAGGCGCTGGCATCGATGCGGTAGCTCAGTTCGCCGCCGTCGTGGCGACGCGCCATCTCGCGCTGGCCGCTGATCACCGCGTGCAGCTGCTGCTGCATGCCCGACATGGCGTCCAGCAGGCGGCCGGTCTCGTCATGCGGCTGCGGGCCGATGTGGCTGTCCAGCTTGCCGCGGGCGATACCCTCGGCGACGGCCGTTGCCTGCTTCAGCGGTATGGCGATGCGGTTGCCGATGAGCCAGCTCAGGGCCAGCACGATCAGTACCAGCACGCCACCGGAGACGGCCATGATGGCGGTGAACACCAGTGCCTGCTTCTGCACGTCGTCCATGTAGACGCCACTGCTGACCACCCAGTTCCAGGGCGCGAACAGGCCGGCGTAAGCCACCTTCTCGACCTCGCCCTTGCTGCCGGGCTTGGCCCAGCGGTAGTTGACGAAGCCGCCACCGGCCTTGGCTGCTTCCACCTGGTCGTAGTAGATGCGCACGCCGTCGTCGGTGCGGAAGTCCTTCATGTCCTTGCCGACCAGGTCCTTGCGGAACGGGTGCATCAGCAGGCGGTAGCCGGTGTCGTAGATGTTGAAGTAGTAGGCATCGTTATCGGCGCGCATCACTTCCAGCGCCTGCAGGGCGGCGGCCCTGGCAGCGTCCTCGCTGAGCTCGCCGGTACCGGCCAGGCGATGGTAGTGCTGGAGGATGCCGTAGCTGAGTTCGACCTGGGTCTTCAGCGCAGTCTTGCGGGTCTCGGTCAGGTCGAGGTACTGCATGCGGGCGGCGATCACCGAGAGCGCGATCACGCCAAGCGCGATGAGCAGCGTCAGCAGGTTGAGCTTGCGCCGGACGGAGAGGTTGCTGAAGTAGTGTTGCCAGCGATGCATGAGATTCATCGAGCAGGACCAGGTCGAAGCGGGCGGGCGGCGCCGTGCCGGTCACAGCGGGACAAGCGGTGACAACCCCGTTATCGGCCGCGCGGGCGGGGGATTGAGGTGCGGTGTCCGAACGTATTCAGGTTTCCTTGCAGCGGCGGCTGCGGCGCTGCCTGCGGCAGGCTTTTGAAGCAACAGCAACAGCAACAGCAACAGCAACGGCGGTTGGTCGGCTCTGAATTTTCAGTGGGTGGCTGGATCGGGGTGGGCTGGCGGGACACGCCGTAAAC